>JAKSTK010000018.1 GCA_024402615.1 Treponema sp. | reverse complement strand
TTGTTTCTTCGACAGACATTGTAACTTCCATACCTTCTTCTTTTGCATCCCAAAGCTGACGTTCGCGGGCAGCCTGCTGTTCTGCAAGAAGACGAGCTTCTCTTTCGCGGCGTTTCTTTTCCACAATTTTGCTGATAACACGGAAGAGAATAAAACCAATAAGTACAACAAGAACCGCAACAAGAACAAGAATAATTGTTGTTTTACGCTGTTCTTTAGCCTTCCAGTCAAGATCAGCCTTATGGAATTCATCATCACGGTCATAAGGTGTATTTGTTACATATACCAGGTCACCACGAAGCTGATCATATCCAATAGCACCTTTAATATTATCTTCAGCAGCTTTTATAGCATCTGGTGTGAGAGGAATATAATCACGAATACGCCATCCGTAATCATCAATTTCATATTTACCAGTTTCTTTATTGATTCTTGGTTCTGTCCATTTACCGTCAATGTTTACAGATACGGTAACTTTATCAATCTGCGGTGTTGTAACTTCCTGAGTTTCTGTTTTATTAAATACATTATTCTGAACAACACCAGTTTCTGTTGAACGACCAATTGTATTTGAGTTATCTGCATAAACAGGAGATGTCTGACCTTCAACTCCCGGAGGACCTTCAGGAGAAATAGCCTGTCCCTGCCATTCCTTTGTAACTGTAGAAGATGAAACAGGAAGATAGTCTACAGTTTCTGTTTCATCATAAGGAGTATTAGGATTATCTTTTACGCGAACAATTGGAGTAATTTCTGTTTTATTACTCTGTTTCTGTGATAAATCCATACTTACAGATACCAGCATATCTCTACAGCGGTCTTCGCCGTAAGTATTCTGGAAAGCTTTAAGGATTTTTGCACGAATTTCAACTTCACGTTTAACTTTTATGCGTTCACCTTTTTCAATCATAGAAAGGCGATCAAATTCAGCCATATCAAGATCATCATTTACCTGACGACCATCAACATCTGTAATAATAAGATATTCTTTTTTAAGACCTTCTACACCAGCAAGAATTGCTCTTTCAATACCTTTAATGCGGCTGCGATCCTGTAAAAGATTACTTCCGCTTTTTGTACGAAGAATTACACCACATTTTACAGGATCCTGTTCAGATGAAAGCAATTTTGAAGGAGGGAGTTCAATTGTTACTGTTGCATCTGCAATATCGTTATAATTTTTAAGGAAATTTTCCAGTTCCTGCTGTTTTTTAATACCAAGTTTTACATTCTGATCAGCATCAGTAGTAGACCAGCTGCGTTCAAAATAATCAGACCAGATATCTACTGTATCAGGAAGAAGGTTTTCATCATTCAAGATAATCTGCATTTTGCGTTTAGAAGCAGCATCCGGTACATAAATATAACCGTCACGAGGCTGTGCATCAACGCCTTCCTGTTCACATCTGGTAACAATTTTGGTGAGAGTTGTAGAATCTGTGATTTGTGAGTTAAAGAGTCTGATAGATGTATCTTTGCCAGAAACTGAAGCAGTTACAACAATGGCAACGATAACAACAACAACTATACCTATAAGTATGACTTTCTGAATTGGCTTCCATTTAGACCATTTGTCTTTAAGACCGCCAAATACTTTTTTAAGCCATTCGTTCATTAGTTCCCCTCCCTTTGAACGAATTTATCCCAAATTTATTATGGAAATTCATTTAATTATAACATAGGGAGGTAAATTTGACAACTAATTATCTATTAAAAGGAATTTTCAGATGAAAATCTTCGCATATCAATAGATAATTAATTTATTATTTAGCGGGTTGTAGTAATTTCATTCCAGTCAGTAACAAGACGGTCAATTACTGTTTGTGCAAGATTCAAGCTCATTCTTGCTTTTGACATAGCGATTGTTACATCGTGAATATCAACATCTTCTGGATTTGTAATCAATTTTTCCTGAACTTTATTAACATCCAGCTGATTATCATTAACTGCATTTACAGCATCCATTAAATATTCAGAAAAAGATTTTGTTCCGCTTTTTTCTGTTGTATGAAGTAAATTAGCATTATCTTTAGTAATGTTTAAATCTGTAACTTTTGTAAGACTACTGTTACCAAAATGATTTGAATCTGTGCGAACCATCTGCAAACTGGTAAATTCTGGTATTTTCATATTCATTTCCCCACTCCTTTACAGTTTACACTAACTATCTTGCAATGTCCAACGCAGCAGTAAACATATCTTTAGCACCATCAATAACAGTTGCATTTGCTTCATAAGCGCGTGAAGAAGCAATAAGATTTACCATTTCATTAACAATATTTACATTTGGATATTCAACATAACCTTTATTTGGACCAGATTTAATTGCATCAGGATGATCAGGATCCAGAACAAGACGTCCCTGAGTTTCATCTTTTACAATTTCAAGAACCTTAACACCTTTTCCAGGACCATTATCCAGATCAGCAGGAACAAAAGGATTTTTCCACTGTGGCTTTGTATCACTGATTGGTCGCAAAACTACCATTGATTTTTTAAAAGCACCGCCTTCTGGTGTTCTTGTTGTAGAAGCATTGGCGATATTATCTGAAATTACATCTGTTCTAAGTCTCTCTACAGACATCCCTGTAGAAGCAATATTAATACTAGTAAACATTCCCATGATGGTTATAACCTCCAAAAAAATAACCTTCAAGCGGGCTTGTCAAGGCCTCCGAGCGAAGCGTGCCTTGACGAGACCGCATACAACGGTTGATAACCGCATACAACGGTTGGTAGAAATCTTACGGTTGGTAACCGCATACAACGGTTGGTAGAAACCTTACGGTTGGTTATCTACCCTATTTCTTCATTGCAGTATTAACCTGATTAAACTCAAAGCTTGTGAGCTGTGTGAGCAAACGATACTGCATCTGAATCTGTAAGATGTTCTGTGCTTCTGCTTCGGCATCAACATTATTACCATTTGGTTTTGATGTCGAAATATAATCAACATTACGGCGAGGCTCTACTTCACGGTAATCATATGGGACATTAATCTGAATATGACGTTCATCGGTGGTGGTGAGCTTAAAACCGTTTTTTGCTTTTTCTTCTGAATCAAAAGCGCGTTTTAATTCGCTTTCAAAACTTACGGTTGAACGCTTGAAATTAGGAACTTCACTGTTAACCAGGTTATTTGCTGTAACCTGATATCTTAATGAAGCTACATCCATTTCACGCTGCAATAAATCAATTGATCGTGTAAATGAATTCATTTCTGTTTCTCCTTAAAAAATTTGTTTACATCTAATTGATTTTCGGAAAAACAGAAATGAAGTTTAGCTATTTCTGCTAAAAATTTGAAAAGAAAGATGGGAAAAATCGAGGGAATTATGCGTACATTTTTTCAATCTCTGTATCATATTCTTTTAGAATCTTAAAACGCATCATTTCCTGTTTTGCAGAAAGTTCTTTTCCTACTTCAAAACTTTTTGCAATCAAAGAAATCTTGCAGATTTTTTCACAAATTCTAAAGCCTTTTTCCAAAGATACAAGCTTATTAACACAACTCATAATCAAATTGTGAATTGACTCCATCTTCAGCAAAGATTCATATGAACTGAAACTGATTCCATGTTCTTCTGCATACTTAATAATTACAGCTTTACAAGGAACAATTAACGAAGCAAGATATTTTCTATCCTGACCTACTACCATTGCACTTTCAATAAACTCACTGGAACATAAAGTCTGCTCAATAAGAACAGGTTCAATATTTTCTCCGCCAAGTAAAACAATAGTATCTTTGGCACGGCCAGTAATATTAAGTTCCAGATTTGGACTAATAATTCCAATATCTCCTGTATTCAAAAAGCCCTCTTCATCAATAATTTCTGCAGTTAAATCGGGACGTTTATAATATCCTTTCATAACATTAGCGCCACGAACAAGAATCAAACCTTTCTGACCATAAGGCAATGGCTCTTTGCTAACAATCTTACCCTGTTCTTCTGCAACTACCTTAAATTCCAATGTTGGGAATAAATCACCAATACAATTTGCCTGAGGATGTTTTAAGTCTCTGAAAGCCATTCCAGGAGCAGTTTCTGTCATTCCGTAAGCATTAAGCATTGGTAATCCAATAGCACGGAAAAAGTCATCTGTTTCTTTCTGCAAAGATCCACCGCCAGAAACTACATATTCAATTCTACCGCCAAAACGTTCCTTAATCTTTCTGTAAACAAGAAGTTCACCTAAAGCTCTGATTGGGAACAAAGCAAGAAATGGGAAAATTCCTTTCATAAAATCTGCTGCTTTATTGCGTTTATTTGAACTAAAGATATTTGAAATTATATAATCCTTTGCATTTGCATATTTTTTTCCTACTGCAAGAAAGAACTTGAACAATTTCAGTGTAATTCCGCCTTTTTTCTCCATTGCAGAATTAATACCACTTACAAGTGCTTCCCACAACCGTGGAACCCCACACATTCTATAAGGTCTGATTGTAGCCATATCTGCAAGAAGTGTACGAGCCATTGGTTTTGAATATGCAATACAGTTATTAATAAGAATTGTGGCATACATAGCAAGACGTTCAAAACTATGCCAGATTGGTAAAATACTCATCCACATTTCACCTGGCTTTCCAGGAACAAAGTTTTCAGCAGCACTCATCTGTGCCATATAATTTTTATGAGTGAGCATTACTCCTTTTGGAGTTCCTGTGGTACCTGAAGTAAAAATAATTGTACAAACATCATCTTCATGAATTTTCAACATTCCTTCTTCAACAATTTTTGTGCATTCGTCAGGATTTTTATCAAATTCAGCCTTAAACTGATTAAGCAGTTCATCAAAATAAAACAGTTTTGTATTTACTTCTGTCAGTTTATTTTCAACTTCTTCTGAAAGATGATCATATAAGATTACTGTTTTTAACAAGGGAACTTCATTTATATTTTCAAGAACTTTAAGAATCTGTTTTTCATTTTCAAAGAAGCCATATTCACAGTCAGCAAAAGAAATAATAAAACGGATTTCGTTTCCTAAAGAATCACAGCCTCGAGGAACATTTGTACAACCCAGATTCTGAATTGCAAAATCGGTAATAAGCCATTCTCTGCGGTTATCAGAAATCATAGCAATATTTTTTCCGGCAGTAATACCCAAAGATTTTAATGCCAGTGTAAAAGCAATAATTTCATCATAAACCTGTTTGTAAGTATAAAACTGAAAATTTCCTTCCTTGTCTTTATAGGCCTGAAGATATTTATCACCATGCTTCAGAACTCTGTCTCTTAAGAACAATGGAAGAGTTTCAGGCAAATCTTTATTTATTATGCATTTTTTCATACGTCCCTCTTATTTTTACAAAATTTAAATATTTGTCATTTTCAAAGAATTATAGTATGATTATGACAATACCTTCTAGTTTAATTGTATTGGACTAGACATATTCAAAGGAAATGTTTCACTATGAACAAAGAAAAATGGCTTTTATCCTTAAAGAAAGCCAATGATGATTATCGCCAGCTGATTCGTGAATCAATTCAGACTGCACTTTTTCAGCTTATGAATAAAAAAGAATTCTGCAAGATTAAGATTACTGAAGTTATTGAAAGAGCCGGCGTTTCAAGATCTGCTTTTTATAGAAATTTTAATTCTCTGGAAGAAGTTATATCTGAAGAATTAAAAAGACTTTGTAAACATATTTTTGAAATCAAAGAAAATAATATTTCTACCAACTGGAAAACCTTACTTACAAAAATTGATGAGAACAAAGAAGTTTTCAAAACACTGATTAAATCAGGCATGGAAGCAAAGATTCTTGAAAACATGAACAGTTTTTTCAAAACCTTATCCTTAAAAGAAAAGACATTCTTTTATTCATTAAATGGAATTATTTATAATTTTATATGCGAATGGTGCAAAGGAAACCTTGGTAATGATCTGGCACCAGTAATCCAAAGTCTTGATTACACTACCCGAAACTTGTTACCTGTAATCGAAAGATAAAAAAAATCCACACTTTGCTTAAAGTGTGGATTTTTTATTTTCTGTATATTTCTATTTTCTGCAGAAATTAGAGAATATAGCGGGAAAGATCCTGGCTCTGAACTACATCTCCCAGCTTACTGTCAACATAGGCTGCATCAATCTTAAACACTTCACCTTTGTGTTCATCTGCTTCAAAGTTAATTTCAGACAAAACCTTTTCCATAATTGTATGCAATCGTCTTGCACCAATATTTTCTGCAGAAGCGTTTACTTCCTCTGCAATTACAGACATACGGTCAATTGCATCTTCTGCAATATCAAGAGTAACTTCTTCCGTTTTAAGCAGTTCTGTATACTGCATCAACAGACTGTTTTTAGGTTCCTTCAAAATCTTTTTGAAATCATCTCTGTTCAATGAATCCAATTCTACACGCAGTGGGAAGCGTCCCTGAAGCTCTGGAATTAAATCACTTGGAGCTGCAACACTGAAAGCACCTGCAGCAATAAACAGAATATGAGTTGTATTGATTACACCCCATTTTGTATTTACATTACTTCCTTCAACAATTGGAAGAATATCTCTCTGAACACCTTCGCGGCTTACGCCCTGTCCGTGAGATTCTCCATGTACGGCAATTTTATCAATTTCATCAATAAAAATAATTCCACTCTGTTCTACTCTTTCTTTTGCAATGTCACCAACCTTATCGTGGTCAATCATTCCGTCAAGAACTTCTTCCTGGATAAATTTGCGGGCTTCTTTGATTGTTACATAACGTTTTTTCCCTTTTCCGCTTCCGTTAATAACATTCATAATTCCCTGCATGCTGTTCTGAATATCATCAATTGAACCGCCGGCAAAAATTTCCATTCCCTGTGGCTGAGGTTTATGAACAACCATTTCAACTTCCCTGTCTTCCAGTTTGCCTTCTCTAAGCATCTGACGGAAGCGTTCACGGGTAGAATTTTCTTTCTTTTCTGCAGCAGCCGCTTCATCTGCAGCCTGTTGTGCAGCAGCGGCCTCATTGGCAGCATTCAGCTGTGCTTCAAAATCTGCAGCTGCTTTATTCAAATCAATTGTAATTTCATTAGGATTATTCTGTGAAATAAACATAGGAGCCGGAGCAGCCGCTTTCTTTTCTTTCTGTGATTTATTTTCAGGCAATAAAAGATCCAGAAGTCTTTCTTCTACAATAGCAGAAGACTTTTCTTTAAGCTGTTCTTCCATTTCTGCTTTTACATCGTTATAACCTACAGCCATTAAATCACGAACCATAGATTCAACATCACGGCCAACATAACCAACTTCTGTATATTTTGTAGCCTCAACCTTAAGGAATGGAGCTCCACAAAGTTTTGCAAGTCTTCTGGCAATTTCTGTTTTACCACAACCAGTAGGACCAATCATTAAAATGTTTTTTGGTGCAACTTCTTCACGAATATCCTCTGCTAGCTTCAGACGACGAAAACGATTACGGAGAGCAACTGCTACTGCTTTCTTTGCATTTTCCTGTCCAATAATATACTGATCAAGTTTTTCAACAATCTGTTTTGGTGTGAGTTCTGTATTTTCCATTTTAATTTCCTTAAATTAGAGTTCTTCGATAGTAAGATTCTGGTTTGTATAAATACAAATACTTCCTGCAATCTTAAGGGAGCGTTCAGCAATTTCCCGGGCACTAAGATTTGAAGAATCAAGATAAGCAAGTGCCGCAGAATATGCATAATTTCCACCTGAACCAATAGCTATTGCATCATTTTCTGGTTCAATAACATTTCCATCGCCACTGATTAAGAGGATTGTATTTTTATCTGCTACAAGAAGCATTGCTTCCAGTTTCTGAAGACTTCTTTCTGTTCTCCAGGCCTTTGCCAGCTCTACCGCAGAACGAGTAATATCACCGTTAAATTCTTTAACTTTAGCTTCAAATTTATCTAAAAGAGTAAAAGCATCTGCCACAGAACCTGCAAACCCTGTAAGAATTTTTCCATCATAGATTTTTCTAACTTTACGGGAATTTCCCTTACAAACGGTATCACCTAAAGTACACTGACCATCTCCTGCCATAGCAACTTTACCGTCTTTTCTTACTGCAAGAATTGTAGTACTTCTGATTTTTACATTAGACATAATTTACCCCAAATTTAATATTCAATAATTATTTTAAATATAATAATCCGCATAAAAAAAATCAAAATAATTCTTAATTCTTAATTCACAATTCTTAATTTACTAACTGTGTGGATGAGCCTTGTTATAAATTTCAATTAGTTTTTCTGTTGTTATATGAGTATATCTTTGAGTTGTACTGATATTTGAATGACCAAGCATTTCCTGAACAAGACGAACATCTGCTCCATTGTTCAGCATCTCTGTTGCAAAAGTATGACGGAAAGCATGGGCATTTACATGATGATTTGTACCTTCCGGACCAGAATAACGGGTAAGAATATATTGAATACCTTTTACGGAAAGTGGTCCCCCCCGCTGATTAATAAAAATATTTCTGCAGCGCTGCTCTTCTGGTATTCCCAGCTGATCAAGTTTGTTTTTTCTGTCTTCCAGATAAACTTTCAGCGCAGTCTGGGCATCCTGTTCAAAATAAACAAAACGGTCTTTTTTTCCTTTACCTGTAACAAGAGCCTTGTGATATCCTTCCACAAAATTTTCAAAACATAATGCCTGTATTTCACTGATTCGGCATCCAGATGAATAAAGCATTTCAAAAAGTGCTTTATCACGGTTTTCCCATAATAATTCTGCTGTACTCGGCTGATTACAAATCTGACTTAATTCAGTTTCTGTCATAAAACGAGGCATTACTTTGGGAAGTTTTACAGTCTTCAAATCTTCTGTGGGATTTATTCTTATATGATTAAATTTTCTGCAGTAAGCAAATAAAGTTCTTACAGCAACAATGAACCGGTTTACAGAAGCAGCAGAACGGTGCAATTTCGAAAGTGCACCAACACACTGAAGAATTTCTTCTTTCTTGATTGAATCAAGCTCCCGCTCGCCGCCAATTTTTTGAGTAAGAAAAGTTAAATCATTTTTATATCCAAGAATTGTATTCTCAGAAACGTTGCGAACCGCAGAAAGATATAATAAATATTCAGAAACAGCATCTTGTAAAGTCATAATTAACACTTAATTATCGGCAAGATGCAATCTTAAATTAATCCTCACCTTCCATAATGATTGGCTCTTCACCATCAGCACTATGTAAATAATCACAGTCAGGATTAATACAAGATTTATATGTTCCGTGCTTTTTATCAAATTTTTCTACAAGGAACCAGCCGCACTGTGGACAGTACTGATCGATTGGTTTGAAGTGAGAAATAAAATTACACTTTGGATAATTTGTACAACCATAGAATTCTTTTCCACGGCCCTTACTCTTACGGGTAACAATTTCACCACCACAATCTTTACAAGGACAAACTGCCAGAGGAATTGATTTTGTATTATGACACTCTGGGAAACCAGAACAAGCAAGGAAGAATCCAAAGCGACCCAATTTTTTAATCATTGGTTTACCACAAAGATCACAAACCTTATCTGTTTCTTCATCAAGGAAACCTTTAATACTTTCCTGAGTTGTCATTACTTCTTCTACACGATGTTTAAATGGTTCGTAGAAGTCACCAATCATATTGTTCCAGACTAATTCATCTGCTTCTACTTTATCCAGATTGTTTTCTACTTCTGCAGTAAAGCTTTCATTAATTACAGCAGGGAATGATTCAACAAGAATCTTAGAAATCATACGACCTAACTGTGTAGGAACCAGCTGTTTGTTACTTCTTGTAACATAATAACGGTCCAGCAATACAGAAATAATAGGCGCATAAGTTGATGGACGACCAATACCCTTTTCTTCCAGCATTCTAACGATAGATGCATCTGTATAACGGGCAGGTCCCTGAGTAAAGTGCTGTTCTGGATGGAATTTTAATACCTGAATTTCTTCACCTTCTTTCATCGCAGGTAAAGAAGTAGATTTATCTTCTTTTGAAGAAAGCAGTTTAATTACGTTATAGAAACCTTTCTCAGAAACTTTACTTGCTGCAACACGGAAAACTGCATCTCCCGACGTAATTTC
Organism: Treponema sp.; assembly: GCA_024402615.1. Classification (GTDB taxonomy): domain Bacteria; phylum Spirochaetota; class Spirochaetia; order Treponematales; family Treponemataceae; genus Treponema_D. The sequence continues at coordinate 14,764 of JAKSTK010000018.1, read as the reverse complement.
AACAGAAGTTGTTATCATTTTTGCATTGTTCATCTGAGAAGAAACAAATCTTTCCCAAATAATTGAATAAAGTCTGAACTGATCATGTGTAAGATATTCTTTTACACTTTCTGGTGTATAAGTTGTATATGTTGGACGAATACCTTCATGAGCATCCTGAGCGGCCTTACCAACTGTGTAATGAATTGGTTCTTCAGGCAGATCTTTTGGATAATTCTTTTCAATCCAGCCGCGAACATCCGCAAGAGCTGTATCAGAAATACGAACTGAGTCAGTACGCATATAAGTAATCAAACCAACATGATTCTGTCCAATCTGAATACCTTCATACAACTGCTGTGCAATCTGCATTGTTTTGCGGGAAGTATAACCTAAACGGTTTGCGGCTGCCTGCTGCAATTTTGATGTTGTAAACGGAGCCTTTGGTCTAACTGTTTTCTCTGATTTTTTAATTGAAGAAACAACACATGGAGAATTCTTAATTTTTTCCATAATGTCATTTACAGCAGCTTCTGATTTAAGTTCAGGATTTTCTCCGTTATATTTTACCAGCTGGGCAGTAAAAGAAGTTTTTCCTTTCTGGAAATCTGCATCCAGCGACCAGTATTCTTCTGGAAGGAAATCTTCTACCTCTTTTTCTCTTTCACAAATAAGTCTTAATGCAACTGACTGTACACGACCTGCAGAAAGTCCATTTTTTACTTTTGACCACAAAAGTGGACTAAGATTATAACCTACAAGACGATCAAGAACACGGCGAGCTTTCTGAGCATTTACCTTTGATTCTACAATTTCGCCAGGATTTTTTACTGCTTCAGAAATTTCAATTGGAGTAATTTCATTAAAAACAATACGACTGATTTTTGCACTGGTTTTATCTTTAAGAGCATTATTCAAATGCCAGGCAATAGCTTCTCCTTCACGGTCATTATCGGATGCCAGTAAAACATAATCTGCTTTCTTTGCATCTTTCTGAAGTTCCTTTAATAATTTTGATCTGCCGCGAACAGTAATATATTCTGGCTGGAAGTTGTTATCAACATCAATAGCCATTCTTGATTTTGGAAGGTCAATTAAGTGTCCCATAGAGGCTTTTACGGTATAGCCAGGTCCAAGAATTTGTTCAATTGTGTGAGCTTTAGCAGGAGACTCTACAATTACAAGAGTCTGTGGTGTCTTTGATTTTTTTGAAGTCTTCTTTGCAGTCTTTTTTTCAGCCATAAAACATTCCTCAAATAGTATATATCTTAATTAAACAATTCACCTTGTACATATTGATTCGAGCGCTTTCCTGGAGCTTCCTTCATATAAGTGCAGAAATCGTTATAATCTTTTACCACCGCTGCCCCTGCTTCCAGAAACTTAGATGGTCTATTTTCAATTTTATATTTAGAAACCTTCCCCTCTGCAAAACCTGTTTCCAGATTTTTTTCAGTAGCAGAAGAAATCTGTTGTGCCTGTTCTTCAAAGCAGCATTCATGAAATACTACTTCGCGGTTATATTCTACTGCAAAATCAGCAGTAATAAGTGCTCCACTTCCCGGCGGAGCTTCCATAACTACAGTTGCTTTTGACATTCCCGCAATAATTCTATTTCTGCCTACATAATGCCAGGTTGCCATATCTGTACCAGGTCCATATTCACTAATCAGACAGCCACCAGACTGTAGAATCTGCTGAGACAATCGTCTATGACTTGCCGGCAAAATAGTATCAATTGCGCTTGGTAAAACTGCTATGGTTCTTCCTAAATCTTCTACAGGCTGATTCTGTTCAACATTATCAAACCAGGTATTAACCGTTCCCTGATGAGCATAACCATCAGTTCCGTTGGCAAGTCCAGAAATTACCTGAACACCTGCTCTTGAAGCAGAGGCGGCAAACTCCAGAGTAGCCTTTTTACCAGAAGGCGAAATATTTCTTGTTCCTACAATAGAAATACTTTCTTTATTTAAGATTGAAGTATCACCTCTGCAAAACAAAAGAAAAGGCGGATCTTCAATTTGAAGCAAAAGTTCCGGAAATAAAGGATCTGTATTTAAAAGTAAACACACTTTTAACTGATCACAGAATCTTGCGGCAATTTTTGCTTTTCGTAAATTTTCCTGCCCATCCCATTTTTGTCTTGTTTTTATATTGCGGGAAATAAGCAATTCTATGTCTTTAATAGAAGATAATGCAAGTTTATTTGAACTGTCAAGATTTTTTAATAATAAATTCTTTTCTTCAAAAGACAAAAAAGTGATTTGTGATAAAGACAGGACTAAAAGCCAATAATCGCTGCCAGCATAAAAACCGCTGGAGCAATTATTTTGAGATTTATTGTATTCTGACTCAGAATTAATTTGTAGCTGCATTAAGTACTTGAGATTTTAACTCCTCTGCTTCGGACTTTGTGTTTGCCGATTTAGTAGTACTTATAATTTTATCATACATATTAATAGATTTGTCAAATTCATAAGAACAGTAATATGCACGGGCAAGATTAAACATTGTATCAATACTCTGTGTACTGATTTCCAGAGCATGTTCAAAACAATCAACAGCTTTAACATGTTCATCAAGTTCATATTCATAAATTACGCCAAGACCATACCAGGCCCTTTCATAATTATTATCAATATCAAGTGCTCGAGTATAAGCATCTACAGCCAGTTTAAGATAATTATAGCGGATTTCATTTGAACCATTGCCTTTAAAATCCATGGCAGTATGTGACATATAACCTGCACAAACTCCAACGTAATAATAAAGATTCTGATTTGTAGGATAATACTGCAATGCATTCTGAAACGCTTCCAGTGCCTGTCCGTACATTCTGTTATCAAGATAACGGGTACCAAGCATTTTGTACCAGATTCCAATTTCCTGATTAGCCAGCTGAATATCAGCAACTCTTTCCTGATATTTTTTTATTGCATCCTGTAATTCTTCAACAGTTGTTGGATTCGAAACATTCTCTTCCAGTTTCTGATAGCGTAAAATTGTTTTATTTGATGGAGTACAGCCGGTAATTCCAAAAACTAAAGCGGCCAAAATTGCAACTGTAATTATTCTTTTCATAATTCCAACTCCTTTTTATTAATCATGAGGCTTAAAATATTTTTCGTGAGCCTCTTCCAATTGTGTATCAGTAATATGTGTATAAATAGTTGTTGTTGCTAAATCTGAATGTCCCAGCAGTTCCTGCACTGAACGCAAATCTGCACCTCCCTGTAAAAGATGAGTTGCAAAAGAATGTCTGAGGGTATGAACTTTAGCATCAATACCACTAAGAGCTTCCAGTTCCTTAAAACGTTTCCAAACACCTTTTCTGGAAATTGGATCTCCCTTATAATTAACAAATAATTCTGGAGTATTTCTATCTTTTACCAGTCCAGGACGAACTTCATTTATATAAATATCCAGTTTTTCATATGCACGGTCACCAAAAGGAACAATTCTTTCTTTATCCCCTTTTCCGTGAACAAGAATCAACCGTTCAACCATATGTACATTTGCAGTAAGCAAAGTACAAGCCTCACTGATTCTTAAACCACAAGAGTAAATCAATTCAAACAGAGCATCATCCCGCTTTCCACAGGGATTGGAGGTATCAATATTGGAAAGCAGTTTATCTATCTGATCAATTGAAAGTACTTTTGGAATTTCTCTTACCGCTCTTGGTCTTTCCAGCAGCAGACCGAGATTTTCTTCCCAGTATTCTTTACGCACAAGGAATTCACCAAGAGCTCGAAGACCGGAAATATCCTTTGCGATTGTCATTCCCGAACAACCGTCTGTTTTTCTTTTTCCTAAATAATATGTAATGTTCTGAGGAGTTACTTCACGCAGCTTGATTCTTTCTGTAACCAGCCAATTTAAAAATTCCATGGCAGAAATTTTATAAGTTGCGGCGGTTTGTTCAGAATCTCTTTTTACCAGAATCAAATCTGCGTAAAACTGTTCCAGCAGTTCATCAATTGTCATAATTAGTCGTCAGAAAGGCTGATTCCCTTAGAAAAGCCAGAACTCCAGATAGCAGGTTTTGTAATATCACCATCGTCCTGACCATTCATATTGTCCATACCTGTAATCTTTTTACGATTTGGACGAACAAAAGTTCCAATCGAAGTATCATCATCTCCGGAAAGACTCCAAGGAGATTTTGTTTCCTGTTCAATTTCTTCTTTTGGCGGATTATCATTAGGACCAAAAATATCTAATGGAGAATCAACAGGCTTTTTTGAAGGATTCAAAATTGATGCCATAACATCCTGACTGATTACATTTGGATCATTATAAACAGGTTTTGTTTCTACAGGTTCAACAACTGGCTCTGGTTCAACTTCATCTTCATTTTCAAAACCAGTAGCAATAACTGTAACACTAATACGGTCACCCATATCATCAGAGTTAACCTGTCCCCAGTACATATTGAAATCTTTAGCAGCAGAACTTGAAACAATTTTACAAATATCATCAACTTCTGCCATCGTAATGTTAGAAGAACAGATATTAATAAGAATATTTTTAGCACCGTCAATATGAGAATCTTCCAGCATTGGATTAGAAATAGCTCTTGTAGCAGCTTCTACAGCACGGTTTTCACCTTCACCTTCACCAATACCAAAAATTGCATTTCCCTGTCCCTGCATTGTATTTCTAACATCTGCAAAGTCGGTATTAACATCACCTGGTTTAGTAATAATATTTGAAATACCTTCTACACCCTGACGAAGAACATCATCTGCAACACGGAATGCCTGACGAACATTTGTATTTCTATCAACAATTTTAAGAATCTGCTGATTTGGGATTACGATAAGAGAGTCAACTTCCTGACGAAGTTTTTCAAGACCTGCCTTAGCATTACGCATACGAACAGGACCTTCAAAATCAAAAGGAGTTGTTACAACAGCAACAGTAAGTGCACCTAATTCACGGGCAATTCTTGCTACAACTGGAGCAGAACCTGTACCTGTTCCACCACCCATACCTGCAGTAACAAATACCATATCAGAACCACGGAGAGCATTTGTAATCATTTCTTTGTCTTCTTCTGCAGCCTGTTCACCAACAGTTGGGCGACCACCAGAACCAAGACCTTTTGTAGACTGCTGACCAATAGCAAGACGATTAGTTGTTTTAGAACCTTCCAAAGCCTGAAGATCAGTATTGATTGCAATAAATTCAACACCAGAAATCTGAGCTTCGATCATGCGGTTAACAGCACTTCCACCGCCGCCACCACAGCCAACAACTTTAATTACAGTTGGATTTTTATTATTAATTGCGGTTCTTACATTTTCGTCCGCAGGATTATCCTGAATGATTGATACTCCAGATAAATTCATTTTTCCTCCCTATGATAATTCATATTTCCCCATTTATGAATTTTCAGCAGATTCCTAGAACAGGAAATCTGTTATCTTTTTGATAAATCCTTTTTTTTCGGAATTATCATTATTTTTCTTTTTTGTTTTTCTTCGTGAGCTTTTCTGGTTTACAATTCCCTTATTAGCAACTACAAGACCGATTGCAGTAGCAAATTCTGGATTTTTGTATTCCTCTTCCAGTCCACCAAGACTTTCAGGTACACCAATTCTTACAGAAGAAGTCTTGAACACTGCCTGAGCAAGTTCTACAACACCTTCCATTCTGGCTCCCCCACCAGTAAGAATAATGTTTCCAGAAAGCTGTCTGATTGAATCGTTAGTATTTTTAACAATTTCTGCTTTAACCATTTTAAAAATCTGAAGCATACGAGCCTGAATGATTTTACTCAAATCTTTTTTACCGATTACTTCAGGCGAACGACCACCAACTCCAGGCAGAATTACATCATCATCAGAAACGACACCTTCTGTCCAGCAGCTTCCAGATTCAATTTTAATTTTTTCTGCAGCCGCTACAGGAATACCTGCAACAATTGCAATATCATTAGTAACAAGATTACCACCAACCTGAACAGATGCAGTACTTACAGGAGCACCATTCAAAAGAACGATTACATCTGTAGTTCCGGCACCAAGGTCAATAATAATTGAACCAAGTTCCATTTCATCGTCATGACAAACCGACTGTGTCTGTGCAAGAGTCTTAAGCATAACGCCTTCAAGACCATAACCGGCACGATTCATACATGAACGGATATTCTGAATAATTGTACGGGATGCAGTTACAATGTGAACTTCTGCCTCAAGTTTATACCCAATACTGTTAATTGGATCCTGAATATGACCTACACCGTCAACAAGATAGTCCTGTGGAATTACATGGATTTTTTCACGGTCAGCTGGAAAATTAATTGCAGTAGCAATATCAATAACTTTTGCAACATCTTCAGCAGTTACTTCACTACGGTTTGTTTTACTGTTACTGCGGATTGGGACAACGCCTTTTGAATTCTGGCTTTCAATCTGTGAACCACCAACAGAGGCAATAACTGAACTTACAATTACACCACCACTGGTTTCTGCTGTATCTATAGCTTCTTTGATAGCATCTTTTGCATCTTCAATGTTTACGATAACACCGTTTCTCAAACCTGCAGATTTTCTTGAAGAAGTAGCAATAATATGAACATTATTCAATTCATCTACTTCACCAATTGCAACTCTGATTACGCTAGTACCAATATCAAGACCAACTATAACTCTATCGTCTGCCATTATGAATCCCCTAACCCTATTTCATTATGCAGGAAACTGATCCGTATCTGAGATCAACTTCTGTTACTTCTTTATCTAAAACATTAACTACGTCTAATACTACCATCATATACTTTAATGCCTCTTCATTCAATGAGCGATCTGTTAAAACCCTTACTTTTGACTGAGCAGGAATTAAAGCTAATTCATAGCTTCCTGATTCTTCTTTTGGCATTACACAAATTTCAGAAATACCTGCAAAATAGTTTCTTCCAAGATTACTGATTTCAGAAATTTCAGAAATTAAAGTTCTGTATTTTGAAGGAATTCTCATTCCGCCAGACATATGTTCTACAGGAAGTCCCGAAATAATTGGAACAATATTTGAATTTACTTTTGAATTGTTTCTAACAGGGAATAAAACACAGTTTTTATCAATCTGCATTGGATTTGAGTGACCATTTTCCATTACAAATGTCAAAGCAACCGGGTCTCTTTCAATTACATCAATATAAATCTTATCAGGGAATTTTTTTTCTACAATTGCGTTATCAATTCCAGGTTCTGAGCACAAAATAGCAGCAGCCTGAGCAACATCAAAATCAAGCCAGTTTGTGCTGTTCATAGGCAAAAGCATCATAGCAATTTCTTCTGCAGAATAAAGATTCTGACCAGAAACTGTTACTTTTGGACTACTAAAAATTGGCATAACATATTTGTAAACTACAAGTTCTGAAAGCAGGAAGAAACAAAGAATAAAGAAAACAATCTTAATAATCTTTATTTTTTTGTCACTAGATTCTTCCTTTTCCGAAGAATCAGTATGTACTGAATTTCTTCTTTCCTTTGTTGAGTCTGTTGTTTTGTTTTTACGTTCTGTACTGTAATTGTACTCGTCACTCATTAATAAACCGTAATCACTCATTTTTATATTCCCTTTTTTAGAATTTCCTTTTTATAAAACTGTTAAATCATCAATAGTTAATTCATCAATTGTTGTGGCAGCATAATCGTCCCGTGACTCTCCTCTGGAAGTGTTCAGAATAAATCCACACATAGCCATAGAAATCATTACGGAAGATCCACCTACAGAGAAAAATGGAAGTGGGATACCTGTAGATGGCAATAAACCGCATACAACCATAACGTTTGCTATTGATTGCATAACAATAATGCTTACACAGCCAAAGCTGCCATAAGCACCAAATCTTGTTGGGCATTGAAGAGAAGTTTTATAACCTCTCCAGCCAAAGAATCCAAGAATACAAAGATAAATAATTACACCTATGTATCCCATTGATTCTGCCCAACCGGCAAAAATATAGTCAGCGTGAACTTCAGGAATCTTATTCAGTTTAGACAAACCAAAACCAATTCCCTGTCCCCAAAAACCGCCAGCAGAAATAGCTGTTTTAGCATTATTTGCCTGCATGTTAATGTTGTCATGTCCCTGAGTTGGATTAAGCCAGCCAGTAATACGATCCAGACGGAAACGATTTGTTGTTACAACAAGAAAAATAATGAACGCAAAAATAACTCCAAAAGGAATCAGCCAGTTCAATTTCTGTCCGGCAACAAAAAACAACAAAATTCCTACAAGCATAATAAAAAATGTAGTAGAAAAGTCTCTCTGTCCAAGTACAAGGGCAAGGAAACTAACAAAAACTGCTACACAAACCAGAACACTTTTTTCACTTTCATCTTCTTTTTCTTCCTGTTTTTCAAAATACAGAGCCATATAAAGCACAAGTGTAAATTTTACCAGTTCAGAAGGCTGAAAAGTAAAACCACCAGGAAATTTTACCCAGCGTGTTGCACCATTAATCTCGGACGATAATGGTTTTATAAAAATCATGCCGCACAAAAGAATTGTAACAATCAGCATTGGTACAACCAGTTTTCGGATGAAATTCATATCAAGAAATAAAAATGTCATAAAAAGGCCAAAACCAATTCCAGAAGAAATCAAATGTCTTCTTACAAGGTAATAAGCATCTTTATGCATAAGATTAATTGAATAATCTTTTGAACATACAATAATTGTAAAAAGTCCCAGTCCCCACAGCATAAGGAAAGAAACAAGGAAACCTACATCACAGCGATGATATTTTTCCAATGGGCGCTGAGCAGTAAAACTATACTGTGTCATTATTCAGCACCTCCTTCTTTCTTTACGAAAAGTGGTTCCAGATCTGCCAGTTTCATACTGTTAGATCCTTTCAAAAGAACAACATCTTTATCTTTACAAAAATTATTTACAATCTCAGCAATTTTCTGGAAGCTTTCTGAATCATTAGCAGCAAAATATTCTGCACCCTCTCCCGCTTTGTTCATTTCTTCCAGACAGTAATGCATATCTTCACCTACAAGGATTGTCTTTGCAGGTTTCATTTGAATCAGAGCGTTACCTATTGAACGGTGGGCAGCTTCTGATTTTTCACCTAATTCTCTCATATCTGCCAGAATCACAACTTTCTGTCCAACTTCCTTAAGACTTTCAATAAAATCAATTGCCTTAAGCATTGAATCAGGATTTGCATTATAGCAGTCTTTTACAAGAGTAATTTCTGCACTGTTTTTCAAAGAGATTTTTTTAATTTCCATACGACCAGCTGCAGCCGCAGAGTTTTCCAACCCCTTTTTAATTGTTACAGCCGGAATACCAAGAGTTTTTGCAAGAGCAACTACTCCAAGTGCATTTTCATAATTATATGAACCAGACAATGGAAGATTTACAGTTTCTCCATCCAGCTCAAAAGTTGTTCCATACAAACCGTTATCAGAAACAAACTTTACGCCACTTTCCTTTTCAGAAACAGAAGAACCAAATTTAACAACTTTTCCGGCAACTTTTTCTGTACAAAAATCTGCAAAATCATCTGTTGCAGGAACAAAAGCAGCTCCAGTTGAAGGAATATAATCAAAAGACTTTCTTTTTTCTAAAGCAATATTTTCACGGCTTCCAAGAATACCAATATGTGCAGTTCCAATATTTGTAATAATTCCATACTGTGATTTCCAAACTTTTGAAATTTCCCCGATTTCATTTACACGGTTCATACCCATTTCAAAAATTCCCACAGTTTCATCACCACGGATTTTAAAAACTGACAATGGAAGACCAGTTTCAGAATTAAAGTTACCTTTAGTGTAAGCAACCTTATCTTCACCATAATAAGCTTTACAAACAGCAACAGTCATTTCTTTAGTAGTAGTTTTACCACAAGAACCTGTAATGCTGATTTTAATCATATTTTTACTTACTTTATTCACATATGCTTCAGCAGCATCCTGTAATCCGTGAAGTGTATTTTCAACACAAATAAATACAACTGACTGATACTTCTTAAGATTTTCTTCCCAATCAGCTTTATTTGCTTCATATTCTCCAGCATTAATAAGAACGACAGATGCTCCTTTTTCTATTGCCTGAGGAATATATTTATGACCATTCTGAAATTCCCCAACCAATGGAACAAACATTGTATTTTCAACAACATTACGACTGTCTGTTTCTACCGAAGTAAAACAACAGCTTTCAGGAGTTCCCAATATTTTTCCGTTAACAGCAGACACCAATTCTTCTAATGACAATAAACTATTCATCTTTTTTATCTCCTGTCATTTCTACACGAATAATGTCTTCTTTTTCTGCTTTATGCATTCCAAGCTCTTCAGTAGCAATCTTTTCTATTCTTTCTGCACTGGAAAGTTTACTAATCTCGCTTACCAGTCGTTTATTTTCTTCAATAAGTTCAGCCTCTTCCCGTTCAATCTGAGAAATTTCTCTGGTTAAAGCCGAATACTGATTAGTTCTTACGGCATACAGACAAAGCAAAGCTGGAATAGCAAGAGTACAAATGCTGATTAAAATGATTTTTAAAATATCAATTGCATGAAGTTGTGTTGATCTTTTCATATTAATAACCCTCAACTCCTGCCAGATGATATTCTGTTGCATCCTGAATTTTTCTTACAACACGGAGCTTTGCACTTCTTGAAGGAGAATTCATTTTGATTTCTTCTTCTGTTGGTGCTACTGGCTTACGGGTAATTAATTCTGCACACTGTTTACCACCACAACGGCAAACTGCTACTTCCGGTGGACAAACGCACTGTTTTCCAAGATTTCTAAAATAATTCTTTACAATGCGGTCTTCAAGAGAATGGAAAGTAATAACTCCCATTTTTCCGCCAGTCTTAAGATTATTAAATGCATTATGCAATGCTAAAGGAAGTCTTTTTAATTCTCCGTTTACCGCAATACGAAGAGCCTGGAAAGTTCTTGTTGCAGGATGAATATTTCCATAACGGTAATTTGAAGGAACAGCATTCCAGATAATTTCTGCCAGTGCTTTTGATGATTCGATTCTTCCGCCCATACGAGCTTCTACAATTGCACGGGCAATTCTGCGGCTGAATTTTTCTTCACCGTAAAGATAAATAAGATCGGCAAGTTTTTCTTCCGGCAGTTCATTTACCAGATCAGCAGCAGATTTTTCACTGTTTGCATTAAGACGCATATCCAGCTTTTCATCATATCTGAAGCTAAAACCTCTTTCTGATTTTTCATAATGAAATACTGAAATTCCAAGATCAAAAAGAATCAAATCAGGTTTTTCGTATTCTTCAGGATAATCAGCATAAAAATCCTGGAACCATCCGTTAAAGAAATGAACACGGTCTCCAAATTCAGCAAGTCTCTGTTTAGCTTTTGCCTGAATTACTTTATCAGCATCCAGACCAATAATAGAAAGATTTTTATATTTAGAAAGGAAATTATATGTATGTCCACCTTCACCTAAAGTTGAATCAATCATTACAGCATGAGATTCAAATGGTTCCCCTACAGGAGAGAGATACTGGAGACATTCATTTAACAATACTGGTGTATGTACGATTTCCATAACACAGACAAAAACACCAGACGGCCAATTACTTGACCGTCCGGTAATTCCCTTCCACCCTTTTTAATTTATTTGAGACACAAGTTAGAAACTGATGTCATTAAATTCTGAAGCTGCTTCTCTGAAAGAAGCTTCACTTGCTGTCAAATATTCACCATATGTTGCTGTATCCCACAATTCAACATATCTGGCAATTCCAAGAACTGTACATTCCTTAGAAAGGTGTGCATATTCGCGCAAACTCTGTGGTATAGAAAGTCTTCCAGCCTTATCAAATTCCACCGGCTGAGCTGGTGCAATGAAGTGTCTGACTACATCAAGATTTTTCTGCTTCATCATAGAAGCATTGCTCATAATCTTTGATGCAAAAGATTCCCATTCTTCGTTAGTAAAAAGCCATAAGCAGGTATCTAAACCTTTGGTGATGATAAGTTCGTTTTGATTCACAGCAGTGCGCAATTTCACTGGAAATGAGACTCGCCCTTTTTCATCAATTGAATTATTGTATTCACCTGTTAGAAGATTCATACCCACTTACTTCCACTTTTTACCACTTTTTCCCACTTAATTACCATTTTATTCGAAAAAAACCTAAAGTCAACGGGGTTTTTAACAGATAATATAAAAAATAGACATTTTTTTTCTTAATCCTATACACAGATAAATACTATAATTGCGTGTAGTATATTCAGGAATTCCCACATGAGTTTTTCCACCTTAAACGAAAGTAATCTTCATAAAACTTTAAAAATTATGTATTCAGAAAGCTGCAACGGAAAAACTGAAGTTGAAATGGAAGGTCATATTTATGACATTGTAAGCAAAGAAAATGAGATTATAGAAATTCAAACAAAAAATCTTGCATCCCTTCTCCCCAAAATTATGGATACTTTAGAAAAAGGCTACAAAATAAAAATTATTCATCCCATTCCTATAGTCAGAATGATAGAAACTTATAATTCTGAAAGTCAGCTGATTTCTAAAAGAAAAAGTCCTGTCCGAGGCAGCATTTACAGCCTTTTTAAAGAGCTTACCGGAATATATCCAATTCTCCTTCATAAAAACTTTACTCTTGAAGTTCTTGAAATTAACATGACTGAAATAAGGACAAAAACCTCAGAGCTTACCCAATCTAAAAATAATCGCAGAAGATTCAAGAAAGACTGGAATAAAATAAATAAAAGATTAGATGAAATTATTACAACCAGAATTTTCAAAACAAAAGAAGATTATCTTGAACTGTTACCAGAAACTCTTCCTGAAGAATTTTCTGCAAAAATATTAAAAAACTGTATGATTAATGATTTAAAACTTTCGGCCAAAGCTGCACAGAACGCAAACCTTATACTGTGGGTTTATTCCCGTATGGAATTAATTAAATACCTTGGGATTAAGGAAAGATCTAAAATTTATCGAATTAATAGATAGATAAGAAAAATCTGAAAATAATTATTTTACTGTGGTTAAATAAAAAAAGAGGTACTTTTGTATCTCTTTTTTTATTTTGCATTACTTATTACAAGTCATCAAGCATGTCATCTTCATCACGGTTTTCGTAATCGTAAAGATCTGTTACAACACGAAGATCGTCGAGATATACATAGTATGAACCGCGAGCCTGCATTGGGTTACAGTCAACTCTGAATCCAAGAATCTTGAAACCAGGTTTGTTTCCATAATATGCACTGCTCTGTACAATTCCATGTTCTCCATCTGGACTTGGTGGAACTACACAAGTAAGTTTTTTCCATCCGCTGAATCCAAGATTTCCGAGATATAATTCGTAATTTCTTCCAAAGTAGTCCTGGCAGAGAACCCACATATCGTGTTCCTGATTACGACCACAAACCCAGAGAGAAACAGTTTTTACAGTTCCTTCTACTGCGATTGGACGATTTGATTTAATTGTGAATGAATCCAAACCGCGTCTGAAGAAGTCAACGCGTACACCAAGTACCATTGTATCTTCATCTTCTTTACCTTCATCTTCAGCTAAAGGTTCCTTCATTGCAGGATTACCTTCAAAGAGACGAGCAGCAATAACACCATCATCTGGAGAAATGTGAACACTCCAAGAACCTTCTCTTTCGAACTTATCGATTGAGATTTCACGAAGTGAAAGCATTGCAGAGTCAGCACCTACCAATTCTGGATTAGGTTCTGTAACACTCTGAGCAAAAAGCAAACCAGCTGTAGCTAAAATTAATCCAAAAGCAACTAATTTTTTCATTATTTTCCGTCTCCTACTGTCTGTACTTCATCATCATCTGAAGAACTAGATTCGCCGAAGTCAACATCATTCAATTCATAACCATCATAGATGTAAGAAAGTGAATTAGATGTATATTTCAACTGATCAAAGAAAATTACATAGTTATCAACATATTCTTCTGCATTAGCACGAACTCTGAATCCAACAAAAGTCATGTTTTCTGGACCAGAACGAAGATGTGAATGCTGCTGCAACCAAGTTGGTACATTAATGATAATATTTTTCCAACCTTTGAATGCAAGATTTCCAGCTGGAATTACATGAACACGACCCAAAGCATCGCGGAGTAACAATTCAAGATTGTAATTGTAGTTAGCACCCCATACCCAGAAGTCAATAGAACTTACATCGCCAGTAAATGGAATTTCAAAAGCTTCACCGTCTTTTGTAGGATAAACTTCAAACCAGTTATCTCCCTTACGATTGAAAGCAGTTTTTACACCAATTACCTAATGGTTCTGATCTGTACCTTTTATTAGCTGTTCCAAATACTTTGGGATTCCTTCATAATAACCTGTTTTAGGATAACCTTCAGCAATAAATCTACTTGAGTTTACAGCCCAATCCCAATTATAAGTTTTTCCGTTGTACAAATAATTCTGACCATTAGCAGAATCAAAATTGTCCATTAAGAATGTCTCAATACTTCTTGAACTTGGCTGGCTGAATGCAGGCAAACCAATTACAAAAAGACATGCAAGACTAACTAAGACTTTAAGTCCCCTTTTCATGCAAAACTCCTTGAACTTTTTATCGCTCCGATAAAAAATAATTTTAGTTATTTAAATATCGGCATAATCATTCAAAATTATAACTTCTATTAATTATATTTTCTATAAAAATCTTTGTCAAATAGTAAAAATAGATTTTATACAAACTACCCCCTATTAGTTAACATTGAATTTTTATAATATTTATGCTATTATATAATCAAATTTTTTGAGATTTATTCT
>JAKSTK010000017.1 GCA_024402615.1 Treponema sp. | reverse complement strand
CTTTTTCTGCAGCCACCATACCGCGAGTCTTCTTCTTTTTCTTGAATGGAGCCCATAAATCTTCCAGAGCAGTCAAAGTAGTTGCAGACATAATTGCATTGTACAGCGAGTCTGTTAACTTACCCTGATTATAAACACCTTTTACAATTTCCAGACGGCGTTCTTCCAGATTCTTGTATGATTTAAACAAGTGATCACAGTTCAAAACCTGAACTTCATCAAGATTGTCAGTTTTTTCTTTACGGTAACGGCTGATAAATGCAATTGTACAGCCTTCTTCAATAAGACTGATAACTGCACTAACCTGAGAAATGCGGATAGAAAGCTCTTCTGCAATTCTCTTCATGATTTCGACTTCGTTAACTTTTAACCCGTCGATCTGTTCCTGAGTATATTCCATTATTAAATCCACCCTTTGGGGAAATCCCCATTTTAGTTAATTAGATAAAATGCTGAATTGTGTGATGTTCAACCATTTTTGTCTTTACTGCTACAATATAACTACCAAACATTGCAGTGGCAGTATCAAGAACAGTTGCAAAAGAACAAATAATGATTGCGGCTGGCTGTAAGAGCAGGTAACTTGTTTCGAAACCTTTTCCATGCCACTGACAAAGGATAGTCAAAAGCATAAATGCTCCTCCAGAAGGACAAGCACCCATTAAGAAAGATAATCCCAATGAAATAAGATAAATCATTGTGATATCACCAAAAGGAATGCTCTGTCGTGAATATGAACGCCAGATTAAAATAAAGCTGATAGTTGTTACTAAAGCTGAACCGCCTCTGGCAAAAATTGAGAATAAAGGATAAGTAAAGCCGCTGCTTCCGCGTTTAATTCCAAGACTTTCTTTTCCGTGACGAATACTTAATGGTAAAACAAGATTAGAATCACCAGAAACAAAAGCCAGAATCATTGGAGCAATGCTGGCATAAAGAACTCTGTAAGGATGAGGATCATGACAAACAAAACGGATGATTAATGGATAAATAACTGCCGCAATAATTACAAAATCAACTGCGAACATAATAATCATTGGAGTATAAATTCCAGTAGCAAAAGGTCCTTTGAAAGTCACAACCCAATAACACATAAGGGCAATCATAAATACAGACATAACTTCTGTAAAAATAATTGAAATGTTATAGAAAAGCTGAGAGAAAGAATCAGCAAGGCTAAAAGCAGGCTTAAACAAAGTCTGATCAGATGCACTTTCCCAGCCAATAAAAGCAGCAAGAATAAAAGAAACTAAAAGGAAAGAACCTTCACGAAGTACATCAAATGCAGAATAAGGGAATAAAGAAAGAATCATTCCTTTAATATCAATGGAAGCTACTTCTGTAGTTGTAGCAACTGTAATAGGAATACGAGGAAGTTTTACAACAAGAATAGAAAGTAAACCTACCAGTGCAATCATTACTGATGAAAGAATGATGATAGAAAAAGTCCATGCAGAAGTTTTTAACAGGGACTGTGTATTACGCATTTTATTGAAAGAAACAATGGCAGTACAGAAAACCATTGGAACTACAAGATATCTACCGAATCTGATAAATAATTCTGTCAAAAAGGAAAGAATTGAAATTGCTGTAGGGTTATCAAAAGGAATAAGAACGGCTGCACCAATACCAATGGCAGCTCCAATTAAATATTTAATCCAAACTTTCATATTCTGTTATTATAACAAACTATGGAACGCAATTCCATAGTTTGTTATAATAGAAATATGTCTGATATTTTACTCATTGGTAAAGATTTACCAGAATCACTTGATTTAGCCGAAGGTTTTACTTCTCAGGAAAAGGGAGTTTTTGCAGTTTGCAAAACCGATGCCGAAGTTTCTGATTTTGAATCTAACAATATTTTTGCATCTGTATGGAATCGTCCATCTGCCATTAGTGCCCGATCACTTATAATTAAGGCAGAAACAAAATTTCAGAATCTTACAGATTTTGTACTGGTTTTTGATGCTTATCAGTTTGGAACAGAGTTTGAATTAGACCGCACAGAAGATATTGCAAAAGCAATAGATACAATGATTGCAGGATATCAGTACTTTATTAATGAATTACTTTACCGTCTTGAACAGCGCAAGGAAGAAGTAACAATCACTTTCCTGGTAAAAAATTATCCTTCAAAATATGAAGTTGCAGTAAACGGAAATAAAAACGTAAATCTTCATCCAATCAGTAATATTGTAAATTCTGCAATGAATGCATTTACTGCACTGGCAGAAGGCATTTCTACAATCATTTCAGACCGGTCTTACATTTCGGTACTTTTAGCAAAATGTGATCCTTCAAATGAATTGTATAATGATGACAAACAGATTGGTACCTGGATAGCTCAGAGTATTGAAGCAATCCGAGGAATGAAAAACAAACAGTCTGTAAAACAAGCCGCAACCTGGGTAAAAGTTGGCGGAAAGGTTCCAACAGGATTCGGATTATTTAAATAAAGAACTTATTTAGTAAGTTCAGGATAAAGTTCCAGAACGGCAGAATAGAAATTTTCCCAGGCAGATTCTAAATCAGTTTTATCTTCAAAATAATCTTTCATATAAGTCTGAATTTTTTCTGACATTCCCTGATCATAAGCAGACAAAAAATTCTTATTAATGGAAGAAGCAGAATCAACAAACAGTGCAATATGATTCTGACCACCAAGAAAATCATTTTTATAATCAGAGGCAGCAACTTCCAGCATTGCTTCTTCATTGTTTGTAAAATCAAAAGTCTGTTCTGCAATTTTAATCATTGTTTTTTTATCACAAGTAAGAGTAAGCATTAAGTCTTTGATTATAGAAATGTTGTCTGAACCTGCTGCACCACAAATCCAGGTTCCACCCCAGGAAAAACTTTGCGGACCTTTACAAAAAGCCCAGTCACCGTAAGCAGAACCTTCTCCGTGTGGCATATTAAAATCAATAAACCAGGCAGGAGCAAAATAACCAAACACCAGACCTTCCGACATCATTCCATCGGTAGATTCTTTAGACCAGAGAGCCGCTTTGTTATTGTATCCCTTATCTGAATATTCTTTTGTCTGTTCAATCCAGCGGTAAATCATTGGATCAATTGTAATTTTATTATCGTTTACCCATTTTGAAGAAACATTATCAGAAAAAACTCTGTAAGCATCATCATAACCAGAAAGCATATAATAGCCGGCCGCTTTCATTTTTGCTGCAACAGCATCAAAGCCATTCCAGTCATTAATTGCTTTTTGAACCACAGCAGGATCATCGGAACCAAGCACTTTTTTTGCATAAGAACGGCGGTAAATAAATCCACCTGGACAACTCTGCCAGGCAACTCCCTTAAGTGCACCATTAGAATCAGTCATAATATCTTTTGTATATTTAAACTGCTGGGAAAGATCTTCGTCGGTAAGGCCAATATCATTCTTTACATCAAGAGTATATGGAGTATCAACAAATTTAAGGGCATAATCTGCCTCTACCAGAAAAATATCAACTTTTTCGTCTGCAGAAGCCTTATCCTGCTGTTTGAGGATTTTTTCCAGATTATTCTGATATGCATTATCTTTATTTGGAGTTGTAACAAAGTTTACCTTTACATCTGCAGGAACTTTTGTAGCAAAATAATCATAAAAACGCTCTTTGAATTCATCGTTCCAGACATATATATTTAAAACTTTTCCCTCTGACTGCTCCTTTTTCTTGCAGGACAAAAAGGAAAACAAAACAACTGCAGTAAGAATTCCAGCTAATACTTTTTTCATTCAAAACTCCTGATTTTTCTTATGTTGTAACTATATCTGATAATTGTCAATTATGGAAAATGAATGTGTAAAACTCTGCACATTTTTTAACTTGTTAGTTAATGTTTTTCTTATTATAATGATATTGTGTCGAAACTGTATGTTGTTGGAACTCCTATAGGAAATCTTGGTGATATGACTTTCCGTGCTGTAGAAACCCTTAAAGAGGTGGATTTTGTAGCAGCGGAAGATACTCGTCATACCCTGCAGCTTTTAAATCATTTTGAGATTAAAAAGCCCTTAATTTCCTGTCGTTCCCAGAATGAAAAATTTGCCGGAGAAAAAATTGTAAAACTCCTGGATGAAGGTCATTCTGTAGCATATGCCAGCGATGCAGGCACTCCTGGAATCAGTGATCCGGGAGCTGTACTTGTGGACCTTGTTAGAGAAGCGGGTCATGAAGTTATTCCGATTCCGGGAGCTTCTGCTTTTGCAACTCTGATTAGTGTAGCAGGTTCAGGCGGAAAAACTTTGATTTTCGAAGGTTTTCTTTCTCCTAAACCGGGAAGAAGACGAAGCCGTCTGAGAGAGTTAATGGGAACTGGAGATGCAATAATTATTTACGAATCTCCGTTCAGAATTACTAAACTTCTTACAGACATTGCCGATATAGATAGTACAAGGCGAGTTGTAGTTGGCAGAGAACTTACAAAGCTTCATGAAGAAGTGATTAGTGGTTCTGCTGAAGACATGAAGAATGATTTTGCACAGCGTCAGTCAATTAAAGGTGAATTTGCAATTTTCATTTCTGGTACAAAAAATATTCAACTTTCTGAAGAATCTGCCGATAATTAATATAAGCAATTAATTAGGTTGGTATGAGGGGTAGGACGTTATGATGATAAATGGTGTAAACAATGTAACTCAGGTGAACAATGTTCAGAATCTCCGCAAGTCAGAAAATACTGGTAAAGTAAGCCAGGCTGCTGACTCAATTTCAGTTTCAAAGGAAGCTGTAGAAAAAGCAGAGGCATATTACCTGGAAAAAGTTGCTGCAGAAACTCCTGATGTAAGAGCAGATCGCGTTGCTGAAGTAAAAGCTAAGCTCCAGGATCCTAATTATTTAAGTAATGCTGTAATTCAATCTGCTGCAGAGAACTTTTTGACAAGTATTGGACTCTAAATAATTATTAAGATTCAATATATTTGTTGATGCAAAAGACGGAATTATTATATTCCGTCTTTTTTTGTTATTACCGGAAACAGAAAGGACATAGAGAGATGGCTGATTTTATTTTTAGAATTACTCCAAACATTGTATTGGGTTCTTACACTTTGAGCAGACTTGGACAGCAGGCTCTGGAATTTGGTTCCAGATATATGGTAATTATTGATCCACTGTTAAATGAAGTAAAACTCCAGGACAAAATTGTTCAAAACCTTAACGACAGAAAAATTGAACACTTTGTTTTTAATGAAATTACGGAAGGTTCTAATACAAAAACAATTCAGCGCGCCTTGATGCTTGCCAAAGAAAGCCACATCCACGGGATTATTTGTGTCGGTGGGTCAAAAGCAATGAACATTGGTCGTGCAGTTGCAGCCTTCTATAACGAAGTTCATGATTTTTACACTTTTGTTGACGGAGCAATGCCTACAACTTCTTCAATTCCTTGTATTTGTGTTCCTACAACTTTCCGTACTCCATTTGTATTTACAAACGAAATTCCAGTAACAGATTCAAGAAATCATCAGCTTAGAGTATTAAAAGTACAGAATAATCTTACAAAGCTTGTATTAGTTGATTCAAACCTGATGCTTTCATTAACAGAAAATCAGAAAAGCACAATTGCTATTGAAGTTATGAATATGGCCGTAGAAGCATACCTTTCTCAGAAGGCAAACTTCTTCAGCGACATGTTTGTTGAAAAAGGACTGGAATTGCTTTCTTACGCAATGTACGGTTCTCCTTCTCTTGAAATTACAACTCCAGAAGAAGTTTTACTGGCACAGGCAGGAATTATGATTTCTATAGCAACCGCTTCAAGCTCTTTAGGCTTAAGTTCTCTGCTTGCAATGGGAATTAACTCCCGCTATAGATTAAATAAATCACTGGTTTCTTCCATTTTGCTCTCTTACTCTGTAGAAGATGCAGCACAGTTCAAATCTGCTCGTATTGAAAAATGTGCTCATGTAATGAGAATTGTTCCTGCAGAAGTAAAAGGGCCAGACGCAGTAAAAGCTTTTGTTGATGCAATCCGTCAGAAAATTGCTATGGAAAACCTACCTGCCCGTCTTAAAGATTTGCAGCTTACAATTGAACAGCTTTCTCTTGCAGTAGAAGATGTTGGACAGATTGATATTGTAAATAAACTTCCAAGAAGTATGACAACTGATGATATTTTTGATTTCATCAAACTGGCATACTAATTTAATTTTTGAACTATGATTGAACCATCCCGATTATTCCAGCTGGAAGGCGGACAGAAACGCCGTAAACTCGCATTAACTTTTGGAGCACTTGAAAGAGATATTCAGGGAATTGCCGAAAAAGGAACTGAATATTCATTTAAGGAAATGCCAAGAGCAGAATATGTAAAAAAAATTACAGAAGTTGTTCTTAAAGATCCTAAATTACCACAGGGAGCCGCTGACGAATTACGGACTTTGATTAAAGCAGAGCCTTTTGATGAACTGCGTCTGTGTAATTGTGCAAGAAATCACTTACTGGCAGTAATTGGAACTTTCCCTGCAGAATGGGATCTGGTAATTGCACCTCACGCTACCCCAACCGACGAAAATGGCGTTGTCCGCCAGAGAGATTTTTTTCCGGGAGTAGCAGTTTACGCGGAGGATATCCGCTCACCTTTTAATATTGGTTCTATTTTCCGCAGTGCCGAAGCTATGGGAGCTGAAACTGTTTATATTTCTCCTTTCTGTACAGATCCAGAACAACCAAGAGCAATTCGTAGCGGAATGGGATGCATTGAAACTATGGGTTACCAGAGAGTTTCTCTTGATGAACTTCCTGCTGATGTTCCTGTTTTTGCTCTGGAAACCGGCGGAACTGATATTAATGAATTTGAATTCCCTGAAAAAGGCATCTGTATCATCGGTTCTGAAGAACTGGGGGTTAGTCCAGAAGCCCTTAAAAAAGCAACTTACGGCCGTGTTACAATTCCTATGAAAGGATTAAAAGCTTCACTGAATGTTGGTGTAGCTTTTGGAATTCTTATGGAAAAATGGGTAGAAAGTCTGGAAAAGAAAAATAAATAATTTTTACATTACAGATTCAACTTCATTAATTATTTTCTGCAAATCTGCTTCTGAATGAATGTTCATTAATTCCAGTACAGAAGGTTCAATCTGATAATATTCAATTAATCCGCTTTTATAGTACTGAATTGAGTCGGCAACATAAATAATATTAGAAAGTTTTTTGATTTCTTCTGGAGCTGACCATGGACAGTTGTGATAACGGATAACCATTCCTAACTTTTCTGGAAGGCCAAGTTTATCGGTAATTGACTGACCACATTCGTTTTTACAACCACCATACATAAACATATCAAAAGCTTCTGGCGAAAACTGTTTGGCAAGAGCTTTTTCTTTTATTTCATCAAGCTTATCCTGATTAACAGAGGCTCTCATAACGCTCGTAAAATCATGGAAGAGACCTAAAGTATATGCCTCTTCTGCATCTACAGTTCCACCATATGTATTTTTTGCAAGATTGTAACAATAGAAAGCAGTATCGTAAGCGTGTTTCCATTCTTCTGAAGAAGCTTCAAAATCAGTTTTAATAACAGGGTTTGCTTCATTAAATATAGAAGAAAGATTTTCAATTCCAATTAAATCAATAGCAGTAGAAAGATTACAACAACCTTTTCTGATTTCTGTAGAGCGTTTGAGAAGAACTGCGGCAAGAGTAACATCGGCAGAAACAAGACTGAGAACCTGATCTTTAGTTACTTCCGGCTGACTCAAAAGTTCAATCATTTTTCTCAGACTTTCTTTACGAACAGGAATCTGTGCACAGGTTTCTACAAAAGCATAGTTGATATAATTTAATCCACGGTGGATTTCCTGATTCACCGGAAGAAGAATACTTGTGACAGTTTCTACATCATTTGAATAGATTTTGAAATTATCCCTTGAAAGACCTGCTTTTTCCAGCATAAGAATGATAATGATAATTCCAAGTCCGGCACCTTCTGTCTGATCGATTACTTTTGCCAGAACTTCCTGGACATTACTGTATTTCTGAGCAGTTTTAAGTTTTTCATTGATTCGGCGCTTTTCGGCTTTTGTAAGAATAGCTTTGTTTTTAAGCTGGATTAATACATTGTCATCATCAACTTTAAGAATAAATTTAATGTAAAGTTCTTCATCCTTCTGAAGCTGCAGATAATGATTAATGTTTCCCAAAGTATCTTCTTTGAAAGAAATCATACCATCGTTGTACTGCATTTCATCATTGATATCTAAGTTCTTTTCCTGAAAATAAACACGCTTTGTATTTGCTTTTTTTGAGTTTGTAAGCAATTCTCCTAAACAGAATTTTAATGGATCAATCATGTGCTGCTGATGACAATACTTAAGGAATTCTGTCATTACATCCTGAATGTAGAATTCCATTGCACGAGGAAGAGTATAAGTTGTTATTTCGATTGGCGTATGTAAACGCACAGCCATCTTGATTTTTTCAATATCAACAGGCTGTAAGGAATTTTCTTCCAAACTCATATTTTTTTATTTTATTAATAAACTCTCTTAGTAGTCAATATTTATTTATTTTTCCCAATAACCTGGAAGGAAGAAAATAATCATTGTGTATAATTCAAGTCGTCCAGCCAGCATTGCAAAACAATACCACCATTTTACAAACGATGGTAAAAAGCCGTAATTAAACGAAGGTCCCAGTGCCCCGAAAGCAGGACCAACATTTCCGACCATAGAAAGTGCTCCTGTAAAAGCAGAAAAAGCATCAAGATTACCAGCACAACCAACAAAAGTTGTAATAGCAACCATAACAATATACAAAATCATGAAGGAAGTAACATTCAGCACAAGACTTTTACTGCTTACACGATTATCAATTCTAATACTAAAAACTCCATGAGGATGAAGCATTCGACGGGTTTCGTTATTCACTTGTTTTGCAAGCACAACCCAGCGGATAACTTTAATTCCACCGCCAGTAGAACCTGAACATCCGCCAATAAAGAACAGGAAGAAAAGTAAGATTTGAGCAGTAGCAGGCCATTGTAAATAATCAGCAGTTCCAAATCCGGTAGTAGTTAAAAGTGAGACGACCTGAAAAGAAGAATAACGGAGAGATGTCCCTACGTTTCCGTAAACAGGAATGAGACAGAGAGTAACTGCCACAATTTCTATAACAATAATAGAAAGATAAACTTTTAATTCTGTATTTGAAACAACATCACTTATTCTTCTAATGAATATATAATAGAAAAGACTGAAGTTGATTCCTGCAAGAAGCATAAATACGGTAATGATTACATCAATCGCTACTGAATTATAACCACCAACACTGGCATTTCTTGTAGAAAATCCACCTGTTCCTAAAGTTGCAAAAGAGTGGCACATGGCATCAATAAAATCCATACCAGCAATCATAAGCAGAACAGTTTCAAGAACAGTAAAACCGGCATAAATAATCCAGAGAACCTTTGCAGTAGTTGCAATTCGGGCAGTAACCTTTCCTTTTTCTGGACCAGTAGTTTCCGCTTTAATCAGCTGGAATCCACCAACACCAAGTAAAGGAAGAAGTGCAACAGTTAGGGTAACAACTCCCATACCACCCAGCCAGTGAGTTAATGTACGGAGGGTATTAATTGAACGGGGAAGATTATCAATATCATTACAAACAGTACAACCAGTCGTAGTAAATCCGCTGACACTTTCAAAAAATGCATCAGTAAAAGTTTTATAACAACCGCTGAAATACATAGGAATTGCACCCATAAGACTAATAAAAATCCATGAAAGAGCAACAATCACATAAGTCTGACGAATACTCATATGGATTTTAATTTTTCTTGTTGGCACATTGATAACAATCATAAGTACGATACTTACAATCATTGGTATTGCAAAAGGAAGAACTGCACAGGATTCACCAAGAACAAGAGCAATTGTTAACGGAATTGCATAAGTAACACCGACAATAGCGAGAAGAACTGAAATAATTTTAAGACAAGTCAGTAAAAACATACACGCTCCGACTAATCTGCTTTTCCAGCGAAGAATGAAAGAATCTTTTTGCTGTTATCGGCCTGAGTAATAAGAACAATATGATCACCTGGATAAAACTGAGTATTTCCGCTGGCAATAGAATACTGTTCTCCATTAGTGGAACGACTGAGAAGAACAAGAAAACTGCCGGAATCTGCAATTTCTTTCAAAAGTTTACCAGATGCTTTTGAGCCTGTGCCTACTTCACATTCTACAATTTCAAGTTCACCAGAATTAACAGTATGGATTTCTTTTACCGCTTTACCACGGAGATGACTCATAATTGAATCGACAACAGTGTCACGCAATGGAACACAAACATCGACACCAAGCATATCACCGATAGTTACAAAATCACCGCCAGTTACAAGACTGATAGACTGACCAACACCTTTCTTTTCAAGATATGCAGAAAGAATCATATTAAGTTCGTGATTATGAGTTGCACAAATGGCCAGATCATAATCGGTGAGTTTTTCTTCGCGAAGAAGATTTTCATCAGTTGCATCTCCGCAGATTACACGGGCCCTAGGGAAACGCTCACTTGCTTCTTTAGTAAGTTCGCTGTCTGAATCAATAATGGCAAGATCAATATCATTACGAGTTTTAAAGAAGATTTTTGAAAGACCACGAGCTTTTTTTGTGTGTGCAAGCAGTTTTTCTGCAATTATAGTTCCGATTCTGCCGGCACCAATAAGTGCAACTCTACGGAGGTTTTTCTGTTCAGAACCACAAAGAGAAAGCAGTTCAGGAATATCAGATTTATGAACAAGAATACCAAGGACATTGCCAGCATTTACGATAGAATCGCCGGCTGGAAGAGAAGTTTCTCCATCCTTTTCGATATAGGCAACAAGGAAAGTAACTTCTGTTTTTGAGCGGATTTCCTTGAGGGTGATTCCATCAAAAGAGCTGCCTTCATTTACAGTAATACGAGTAAGCTGAAGATCAGATTCGTCAAAAGTAAGAACATTTCCTACAGCACCATTTTCAACTGCAGTTACGATTGCTTCAGCGGCTTCAACATCAGGGTTAATCATATAGTTGATTCCGTAAAGAGGACGATGCTTTGAAGTGAATTCATCAGTTCGCTTATTCTCTGCCTGAGTAGTTTTAGCGTAATAAGCGTAATTACGTACACGAGCAATTTTTAAGATATCAGGAAAAACTGCATCCACAAGGGAACAGGTAATCATATTTACTTCATCTGAAGCGGTTACACAAACAAGAGCATCAGCTTTTTCAATTCCAGCCTTAATGAGAACTTCCAGATCGTTTCCATCTTCATTTATAACAGTACAATCCACCATATTTGAACAGTGACGGATTGCATCATCATCATTATCAATAAGAGTTACAGTATTGTTCTTTTCAGAACATAAAAGCTTTGCCAGCTGAATACCTGTAAAGCCTGCACCTACAATAATTATTTTCATAACAGAAGAATTATACTACGAAACGAGAAGAACTTCGAGAGATAAATATTCGGGGGGGGAAGTGCGACAAAAGGGACAGAGTAAATTGCGGGAGGTGAAACAAAAGGGACAGAGTAAATTGATAATTCAATTTACTCTGTCCCTTTTGTTTGAGATTTTCTAGATTTCCAAAAGATTTTTTGAATAATTAATTATTCAGCATCTTCTGTCTGAGATAATTTTGATTTTTTGTGTGATGCAATGAAGATTCCGGCAAAAACTGCTGAACAAACTACTGTTGATGCAACAGCTTCCAGCATTTCATTTACGATTCCAAATCCAACAACACCTAAGAAACCATATCCTTCCATTCCAATCTGAGCCAAAGCATCACGCATATCAGCACCCTTGAACAGAAAGATACATCCATAAACCAGCAAAGTGTGAGCAAAAGTTGCAATAAACGCAGAAATACCCGCATTCAAGGTTTTAGGAAATTTTGGGATAAAATCAAAGAGTTTCCACATACCCCATGCTACACAACCCATCAACATTCGTGGAAGAACTGAACAAAGTGGATTTACGAACAGAGGATCAAGAACACCACTAGGACTCATAGCAGCTTTGATTAATGACATAAGTCCCATAATAAAACCGGCAAAAAGTCCTCCTGGAAGACCTGCAAGAAAAGCAGCAAGAATTACAGGAATCTGCAAAATAGTAATTGAAACTACAGGGCTGAACTGAATGAAACCGAGATTTGTGAAAGTCAAAACGATAATCAGAGCACTTAAAGCTCCAGTTAAAGCGATTTTACGATTACGCGAAAGAGTATTATTGTTGTTTTTCATTATTTTTTCCTTAATTATTCATATCAATGGCACATTTAATGCCTGTAAGAACCAGTTCGGGGCTGATTTCATCGAATAATTTATATTCAGTGAAAATTCTGGCAAATCCACCTGTTCCCATTACAAAAACTGGTTCACCATGAAAAATATTTTTCTGGTAAAGATAAATCAATTCTTTAATTGCACCTGCTGTTCCATAATACAAACCTGTCTGAATTGCTTCGGAAGTTGTGGTTCCGCAGATATGCTCTGGTTTAGCAATTTCTACGGAAGGCAGTTTTGCTGTTCCATTGGCTAATGCATTTACAGATATTTGCAGGCCTGCAAGAATTGAGCCGCCAAGATATTCACGATTTTTTGTAATAGCTTCGATAGTTGTGGCTGTTCCCATATCTACAATCAAAAGATTTTGATCAGGATGTAACGCAACCGCACCCATTGCTGCTGCAATTAAATCAGCACCAATTTCTTTTGGATTTGAGTATTTAAGTTTTAAGCCGGTTTTGATTCCTGCCTGAATGAATAATGGTTCCCGATTAAAATATTTTGTACAGGCACTAGAAAGAGAATAATTTACTGATGGAACGACACTACAACAGCCGATTTTTGTAATCTGCTGCCAGTCAAAGCCGTTCTCTCTTAAAACACTTCTGAGAAAAATACCAATTTCATCGGAACTGGAATTAATTGAAGTAGTTTTTCGAAACTGAAAGACAATTTTGTCATTATCAAAGATTCCACCGGTAATCTGTGTGTTTCCTACATCCAAGGTTAAAATCATAAACAACTCCTGCTTTTACAGTTTTTTTGCATTAATTTTATAAATCGTGAGTAATGAAAATGAGAATTTAAATTTTTTATGTGAGTCGCATGGTACCTGTCCTCCCGGATCAAGTCTTTTTACAAAGAGCTTTTAAAATTTTGCGTTGCCGCCAGAATCAATTTCACAAAAGGATAACTGTTCTTTGGGAAGTGTAGCATTTTTACGGAAAAATTGCGACAAAAGGGACAGAGTAAATTGAATTTTCAATTTACTCTGTCCCTTTTGTCGCAATAGCGGGTTTTAGGGTGCAACCCTAGGTGAAGGGGTGGCGGAAAACGCCGCAGGCGGTTGGAGACAGGGGAAGACTTTCCCCTTTATAAAATGAAAAAAAAGTGATAATATATATTTCCGTTATGAAAAACGGATTCGACAACGATAAATACCTTAAAATTCAATCAGAACACATTAAAGAACGTATTGCCACTTTTGGTGACAAATTATATTTGGAATTCGGTGGTAAGCTTTTTGACGATTATCACGCTTCCCGCGTACTTCCAGGTTTTCAGCCAGACAGTAAACTTCAGCTTTTGATGCAGCTTGCAGATGTTGCTGAAATTGTAATTGTTATCAGTGCTGTTGATATCGAAAAAAACAAAGTTCGCGGTGATTTAGGAATCACATACGATAAAGATGTTCTTCGTCTTCGCGATGAATTCCAGAACCGCGGTTTGATGGTTGGTTCGGTAGTAATTACTCATTATGCAGGACAGGAAACAGCCAAAGCTTTCCGTAATAAACTTAAGAAAATGGGCATCAAGGCTTACTATCACTATGTTATCCCTGGATATCCTTCAAATGTCCCATTAATCGCCAGCGATGATGGATTTGGTAAGAACGATTATATTGAAACAAGTCGTCCGTTAGTTGTAATCACTGCTCCAGGTCCAGGATCTGGAAAAATGGCTACTTGTTTAAGTCAGCTTTATCACGAAAATAAGCGTGGAATTAAGGCAGGCTATGCTAAATTTGAAACTTTCCCTATCTGGAATATTCCTCTTAAACATCCTGTAAATCTTGCCTACGAAGCCGCTACTGCTGATTTGAACGATGTAAACATGATTGACCCATGGCATTTGGAAGCGTATGGAAAAACAACTGTAAACTACAATCGTGATATTGAAATCTTCCCTGTATTGGATGCAATTTTTAAGGGAATTTATGGCTCTAATCCTTATAAATCGCCAACTGATATGGGTGTAAACATGGCGGGATATTGTATTTACGATGATGAAGCATGTCGTGAAGCAAGCCGTCAGGAAATTATCCGCCGTTACTATGCAACATTGAATAATCTTGTAGAAGGAAATGCAACTGAAGAAGAAGTCAGTAAAATTGAACTTTTGATGCATCAGGAAAGCATTACAACTGATTACCGCCGTGTAACTGTTGCTGCTAAAGACCGTGCTGCAAAATCTAAAGTTGTTTGTGCCGCAATTGAACTTCAGGATGGAACAATCATTACTTCTGAAACTTCTGACTTGCTTGGAACAAGTGCTGCATTAATTTTGAATGCGACAAAACACCTCGCAGGTATTGATCATAAAGTAAAACTTATTCCAAAAGAAATGATTGAACCTATTCAGAAAATGAAAGTTACCTATCTTGCCGGAAATAACCCAAGACTTCACACTGATGAAGTTCTGGTTGCTCTTGCAATGCTTTCAAAAACTGACGAAAACTGCAAGAAAGCCTTGGATCAGTTGCCTAATCTTAAGGGCTGTCAGGTTCATACAACTGTTATGCTTAGCGAAGTTGATCGCAAAATTTTCAAAAAATTGGGCGTGATGCTGACTTGCGAGCCTGTTAGCAAGAAGCAGAAGAGTTTGATTGGATAAGGTTGCGACAAAGGGGACAGAGTAAATTGTTTGCCCCCTTTTTTTATGCATATGACAGACGAATTAAAATTACGACTTAAACTATTAGCTGAAAAATACGAAACATCTGATTTTCTAAATGAGGATCCGAGTCAATTTATCCGATGGTATTCAAAACCTGTTGATATTGAACCCGCTTGCTTCATAGCATCCATGCTGGCTTTTGGAAATCGTAAACAATTTATTCCGAAAATCACCGAAATTTTTACTTTAGCAGATAATACTTCTGGTTCTATTTCCAATTGGTTAAAAAATGGTGCGCCAGAATTCCCTTTTGATGAAAAAAAATTCTACAGATTCTATTCTTACAACGATATGAGAGACTTTTTTGAAGAATTAGGTATCATAATCAGAGAAAATGAAACTTTAGGGAATTATTTCCAACGGGAATGGAGGATGATACAAAAGGGACAGAGTAATTTGTCATTTTCAAAATCTCATACTAGTGTTCTACTCCATGATTTGATTTCAAACACCTTTCCAAAATCTAAAATTGTTCCAAAAGGGTCAGAGTCAGCCAATAAAAGAATCCATATGCTCCTTCGCTGGCTGGTCCGCCAGGATTCTCCTGTGGACATTGGTCTTTGGACATGGTACAACCCATCCAAATTACTAATTCCACTTGATATTCATGTGATGGAAGAAAGTAAAAAACTAGGATTATTGCCAGAAAAAGCCACTGCTTCTCATGAAACTGCAATTCTGTTAACTAAACAATTTCAGGATATCTGGCCTGATGATCCATCGAGAGGAGATTTTGCATTATTTGGTTTAGGAGTTGATAAATTAAAAGAGTCTAAAGACTAAGCTCTTGCTACAGTCCAGCTCATTATCCCTGTTAATCTTGCAATTACTCGTATTGGGAGTCCAGATTTCTTAAGTAATCGAAGTTTTTCGTCTAATTGTTCTTTTGGCAAATCGGGATGAATAAAAGTTGTTGGACTGTTAAGCAATTTCTTTATTTTTTCGATTACTAGCTGTTCCTTTTCAGCACGACGTAATTCAATATCCAGGCATTCATTATACTCTTTTTGACTTATAAATTTATAAAGTCGTTTCCGCGTTCTAAAGATTTCCAAAACCGCGTGAACATCGATCAATCGGCTTTTATTTTTATAGTGCTGATAACTGCTCCATCCATATTCAGAAGCCTTACAGATTCCTGCTTTTTCTGGATTCTGAAGAATATAGCGAAATACAGTCATATAATAGACAATATCTTCTACTACTTCACTAAGAAATCTGTTTTGGAATAGATGTCCAACCCGATCATACTTGCGATTAAACCATCTTGCATAAACAGATGTTAAAATCTGCATGAAAGGAGAAAGATTTTTGTTCTTGTCTTTAAGTAAGAAATGAGCATGATTATCCATTAACGTATGAGTATGTAGCGAAATTTCATATTTCTTTCCATACTTTTTCAACAAAGAAAGAAAAAACTTTCTATCCTCATCTTCCATAAAAATATTCTGCTTATTAACTCCACGAATAACTACATGATAAAAGCCTTTTTTTGTATAAATTCTACATTTTCTCATAAAATTACCTCACGCCTATTAATAGCCTGCGACAGGGTATTTTTATGATATTTTTGAGAAAAAAAATCATAAATTTTTAAAAAATTTTTATTATATTTTCAATTTACTCTGTCCCTTTTGTCGCAACCTTGCCACATCCCAAAATCTACAATATTATTAATTGAATCCTATTTCACACGAGGCACATTATGAAAAAAATCTCTTTTACTTTTTTAGCTGCAATTTTAGGTTCTTTCTTATTTTTTAGTTGTGGATCCAAAGAAAAAATCACTTCCACTGTTTCTAATAAGCACATCACCGTACAACAGACAACTCTCGGTGTAAAAATACTCCTCAAAAAGACAGCTGCAGAAGATATCAATCGTATTGATGTTGTAGATTTTGAAAGTGGTAGTTATGCCTCAGCCGATTTCGGTACAAAAACAGAAACAAGTTTCTACTGGCCATATGCTGATAAGGATAATACTTACACTTTGATTGCTAAACTTTATGGAAATCAAGCATACGATGAAGAAACGGTTACTTTTACAGTTGAAAATGATTGTACTTCAATTATTTCGTATACTGATGATTACATAAATGCCAAATTAAACTTGATTGCAGATGGAAATAAGCGCCTTGTAAAAATTCATGCAAATGAAAATGGTCTTACTACTGCTATCAAAGATGCTCCTGTAGAAAATGCAATATTTGCAGTAGAAATTTTTTCTGGCTCGAAAAGAAAGGAAAACGATGCTGTCAGTGCTGCAACAATTAAACGCAATATTTCTGGTAATGAACTTAAAAAGCTTATTGATGGCTACGACATCATCGGTAATGCTTCTGATTTTGATATGACAGCTGCAGATATGAACAAGCTTCTTTGTAAAGCTACAACATATTTTGCAAAAGCCTCAATTCAATTTACTCTTAAGGATAGTTCAGATATCACTTTTGGAACAAAACTTATCTATTCCAACGACACAATCTATACTCCTTTATCAAATGATACAAAAGGGACAGAGTCAACCAAAAACACCTCCGAAGTATCCGTTCCATCTGTCGATACTCCAGACGAAACAGACACTAACGGTTCAAAAACTCCAGATCCTTTGGCTAAATAAATGAGAAAGAATCCTCTTGATCCAAAACAGAAACAACAGAAGACTAAGAGAAAAATTCCCTTACTGGAAACCAGAACTCTTATTCTTCTGTTTGTATGCGTTGTTCTTACATACATAATGTCAGGACAGCGAAAAACCCGCCGCTATTACGAAGAAGCAAAAAATCTCACATATTATGGTATTTCTCCAGAACAACTACCTGATGGTACATACAGAGGAACCTCGACTACAAGTTATCTACAAGTTGTTATGGATGTAACAGTTGAAAATCATACTCTCACAAATATCGATATAATCGAAAAGAAAGGTTCCAAAGGGAAAAAAGTTGATTCAATTATTGACACAATGATTAAAATGAACACACCAGTTGTTCAAGCTATTCAAAAAGAAGAGTTAGCAAGTCTTGTTTATATCAGTTGTGTTGATGATGCTTTATACAATGGCTATAAAGCTTTTGGAAAATCAAATAACTTGATTCCTGAAACTTCATCAATTACTTCACAATCAAATCAGTAATAAATCCGGTATCAAAATAAAATGGCAAAATTAAATTATCAAAAGCAACTAGATCTTTTATTAGATAATTTGCAACAAAAGGGACAGAGTAATTTGTCTCTGCAACAAAAGGGACAGAGTAAACTGCCCACCCTCCTTCTCCACGCCTGTTGCGGCCCCTGCTCTTCCTATGTTCTGGAATACCTTGCCACCCGCTTCCAGATCACCGTTTACTACTACAACCCGAACATTTATCCTCCTCAGGAATACGAACGCCGTCTGGAAGAATTAAAGAATTTCTATCCAAAATTTCCACCGGCAGTAGAAAACAATGTCAAAGTAATCGAAGAATCCTACAATCCGGAAGATTTTTATGCAGCTGTAAGAACTCGCGAAGAACCGGCACTGGCAACTGAACCAGAGAAAGGAGAACGCTGCCGCCGCTGCTACGAATTCCGCCTAAAAAAATCCTTTGAATATGCAAAAACTCATAATTTCGATTATTTTTGCACAACGCTTAGCATCAGCCCATTTAAGGATGCTCAAAAAATTAATGAAACCGGATTCAAAATCGCCAGTGAAAATCCAGATGGACCAAAATGGCTGGTTTCAGATTTTAAGAAGAAAAGCGGATTTTTGCGAAGTCTTCAACTCAGCGAAGAATATAACCTTTATCGCCAGCAGTACTGCGGTTGTATATATTCCAAACAAAATAAAAATGATAAAGTATAAATCATGAATGAAATAACATCTAAAAAAGCAGAAAAAATCAGAGATGTAATTCGCTATCTGCAGAAATTTAAAAATGCAGTAGTTGTAATTTATCTGGACGATTACACAATCCAGTCAGCCCTCTATTCTTCTCACATTAGGGATATTGCACTTCTTCACGAAGCAGGACTTCAGGTTGTAATTATTCCCGGTGCCCGCAAGCGAATTGATCAGGTTCTTGCTTCAGAAGGCATTAAATCTACTTATCACAACAATATCCGCGTTACTGACGGCGATGCTATGCCTCTTATAAAAATGGCTGCTTTTGATGTTTCAAATACAATTATGACTAGTCTCGCTGCCTGTAATATTAATGCCATCATCGGTAATTGGGTTCACGCCCGCGCAAAAGGAATTATCGACGGTTTTGATTACGGAACTGCCGGCGAAATCGATAAACTCCAAACAGAAGCGATCCGCACAATTTTAAATGAAGGATTTATTCCAATCTTCCCTTGTATCGGATGGAATTCTGTCGGTCATCCATATAACATCTCTTCAGTTTCCCTGGCCCAGCAGATTGCTGTTACTTTAGGTGCAGATAAATTGTTCTTTGTAATGGAAGAAGGTGGAATCAAAGAAGGAAAATTCAATATTCCTGCTGGTTTCCCTCTTTCAGATAATGGAGATGTTCCTGCCATGAATCTTGGTCAGGTAGATGAATTTATTGCTGCTAATAGTAATGAAAAATCTGTAATCTCAATTCTCGAAAAAGCAAAAGAGGCCTGCAGCAAAGGTGTAACCCGTGTTCACCTAGTTGACGGAAATCAGGATGGTGTTTTACCTTGCGAAATCTTCAGTGATTTAGGTTCTGGAACTATGATTTATACCAGCAACTATGGAAAAATCAGAAATATGGTTCAGACCGACATTCCTGCAGTTTTGGGCCTTATGAGACCGTTCATCCAGTCAGGAAAATTACTTGACCGCAATGAACAGCAGCTTTCAGAACAGCTTTCCGACTTTGTTGTTTACGAAGTGGATGGTGGTGTTCATGCCTGTGCTGCTCTTCATCAGTATGATGATAAACAGGGCGAGATTGCTGCTGTTGCTGTAGATGAAAACTTTGCTCACATGGGAATTGGACCTCAGCTTATAAATCATCTTACCCAAAAAGCCAAAGAAACCGGCTGTAAGTCTGTCTTCAT
Source organism: Treponema sp. (assembly GCA_024402615.1). Taxonomy (GTDB): domain Bacteria; phylum Spirochaetota; class Spirochaetia; order Treponematales; family Treponemataceae; genus Treponema_D. The sequence continues at coordinate 5,543 of JAKSTK010000017.1, read as the reverse complement.
TATGACAACACAAACCTCAGACTGGTTTGAAAAACTGGGATTTATACCAGACACAATCGAATCTCTCCCAGAAGCCCGCCGCAAACTTTGGACTCCTGCCCGAAATTCAAAAGTGTACAGATTAAAATAAGAGAAGGTAAGACAAATGAAAAAAACAGCAGTTATTTGTGCCACAGTTCTTGCCAGCTGTGTAATCCTCGCTTTTGGCATGAGTAAGATTATTCACACTCCAAGAACAGTTACTGTCCGTGGATTAGCAGAACGGGAAGTTGATGCAGATATGGCAGTATGGAAATTAAGTTTTTCGGTTGGAGGAAACATTCTTCAGAATCTTCAAAGCGATATTCTCAAAGATACAAAAGTAGTAGAAGGATTCCTTAAAGAACACAATCTTTCAGAAAAAGATTACACAATCCTCTCTCCAGAAATCAACGATGCCACTATGAATACTTATTCCACAAACGGCAGACGTTATGATTACATAGCAAAGCAGACAATTCTTATCCGCAGTTCAAATGTGGAAGCTGTAAAAGCAGCCGCAGAAGACACCCTTTCTCTTGCAGGAAAAGGTATTTCTGTAAATTCTGACTGGGACGGAAAAGTTCAATATGATTTTACAGGATTAAATGAAATTAAACCCGAAATGATTGCTGAAGCAACTGAAAATGCCCGTAAAGCTGCAGAACAGTTTGCTCACGACAGTAAAAGTAAAGTTGGAAAAATCCAGACTGCAACACAAGGATTATTTTCTATTGATGATGCAGCAACAGGTTTAGAATACAAAAAGAATGTTAGAGTTGTAACAACAGTTGTTTATTCCTTAGCCGATTAATAATTCTTTTTATCCAGATTAAATTATTCAGGAGTTAATATGAAAATCACCGCCGACAAACTTATGTGGTACGGAAGAAATCTTGATTACGAAGGAATCAGATACTTCGATTATTCTTCTTCAGGTTTCTGCTTTGTTTTTAAGGGAACAAAAGCTGTTGCAACAATCCTCAGCGATCCAGAAAAATGGGATGAAAAAAACAAAGGTGTAATCGGTGTTTATGTTACAGAAGGGACAGAGACAAACTGGAATTCCATGCCGGAAGAACCTGCTAAAAGAATCACCCTTACAGAAAACTCAAATGAATGCGTTCTTTTTGAAAGTAAAGAAGAAAAAACCGTTTGTGTAAGAGTATTAAAAATCAGTGAAGCCGCCTTTGGTTATGCCGGATTAAAAAATCTGGAAATTGAAGGAACTTTTATTGAAACTTCCAAACCTGAATATAGTCTTAAGATGGAAGTAATCGGAGATAGTATTACTTGTGGTTACGGAATCGAAGGAGTTTGGGAAAAGGATACTTTCACAACACAAACAGAACGAGCAGACAAATCATACGCTTTCCTTACAGCAAAAGCCTTAAATGCAGAATTACAGTGCTGCAGCTGGAGTGGAATCGGTATTATTTCAAACTATGTTGATCCTGCTACAGTAAACCTTCCAGATACTCACTGGCTCATGCCTGCAAACTGGCCATACACAGATAAATCCCTTTCATTAAGATTAGGATTAATTCCAGAAGTTTGGGATGAATCAAAATTCAGTCCGGATTTAGTAGTAATTCACCTTGGAACAAACGATACCAGCTGGGTACGGGGCATCGAAGACAGAAGACTTGCATATGTCAGTGGATTAAGACAGCTGATGGAAGCAGTTTATCGCCGTTCACCAAAAGCAAAGATTCTCTGCTGTCTTGGAGTTATGGGACAGGATTTGTGTGATTCAGTAGAAGAAGCAGTAAATCAGTTCCATACAGATTTCCCTGTAGTACCTGTAAAAACAGTAAAATTCCCAGTTCAAAGTGAGGCAGATGGAATAGCAGCAGACTGGCATCCGTCAGCAAAAACTCACCAGAAGGTTGCAGCACAATTATCAGCAGCAATCAAAAACTGGTAAGCATCAAAAACTGGAAAAATAGAAATGAAAAGCAGAGCCTGAAAAAACTCAGAACTCTGCTTTTTTTATTCAATACTGGCAGACAGACAACTTAAAAGCTGTGCCTCCATATCGTGTGCATATTCCCAATACATCAAACCACCAAGATTTTTTTCTTTAGCGTAGGCAGCCATCTCTTTTATCATTCTTGTACTTACACAATCAATAAAAATTCTGGAATTTCGATTATAACGGTAATAATATTTACCATAATCATCCCAATATTCTTCAAAACCATCAGTGAATTTCTTAAGATCGCCAAAGGAAACAGGACCAAAATAAGAACCAGTTTTCTCATACAGACCATTATTTTCCCCTTCATCCACATCTTTCCATCCAAAAGAATAAAACGGAATACCAAAAACAATCTTTTCTGAAGCTACCCCTGCATCCAGACAATTTTTTACACCATAATCAGAACACCATGGATCAGGATCTTTTGGATTATGATACAAACTTGCATTGTGACCGGTTATCTGACTCCAACTGCCATAATAATCATAAGTCATTAAATTCAAGTAATCACAAATAAGACTGGCAGTATAAACATCATTTTTCTTAGTAAACCAGGAAGAAGAAGGAATTGCCGCAGAAAGAGAATAATAAAATTTCTTTTCTTCCCCTAGCCTAGACAAAGCGCCACGTAAATCAGACAATAAAAGAATAAATCCCTCCCTGTCAGAAATAGAGCATTTAATGGTCTGTCCCCAATCCGGACCAACAGGATACTCCCAGTCAATATCAACACCAGTAAAATCCATTTCCCGAACAAGAGAAATAACACTTTCAGTAAAAATCCTGCGATTTTCGGCAGAAGAAGCTGCATCAGAAAAACCTTCAGCCTGCCAGCCGCCAATAGAAATATTTACACGAAGATTCGGATACTTTTTCCGTAATTTCTGAATTTCCGTTTTTAAATAACCCTTGTTGTAAAGTTCAACGACTCCGCTGGAATTAATAAGTCCAAAAGAAATATTCAAGTCAGTAAGTAAATCCCCACGAATTTCTTCCGCTCTCCAGAATCTTCCGTCAGGCAATTCCCATGTTCCGCGGATATAAGCCAGTTTCCGTTTTCCCCGCAAAGCTCCTTCAACCGCTTTATTCACAGAATCCAAAGAATAAGATTCAGAATCAGGTAACTCCACAGTAGAAAACTCATTTTTCATAGAAGCACAGCCTCCCAAAAGCACAGTGATCAGAAAAATCAATGGCATAAACATTTTTTTACACATAAATACAGTTTACTCTGTCCCTTTTGTTTTAACAATTTACTCTCCGCAAATAGTGCAAACAATTTACTCTGTCCCTTTTGTAGCATTTCAATTTATTTTGGCGTCCTTTTCCTAAACAAAACGGCATTTCGTGGCTTACCTACGGCCGGTGCTGTCGCACTGGCTTCGCCACCACTCAAAGCCTTCGCAAACTGGCTGTTTTTAATTTTACTCTGTCCCTTTTGTCGCACTTCCCCGTTAAACAAAAAAGGCGCCGCTTTCCACGACGCCTTTTTGCTTATCCGACTAAATAAATCTTAGTCATCATAATGTTTGAACAATGAAACTGGATCTTCTTCAATTCTGATTCTTGGAAGCTTTGGTAAAACTGTATATGAGTTTGTCATCCAGTCTCCATCAGCTGCATCATAAGGATTTCCACTTTCTGGATAGTTCATACCATCTTTTGGAGGACAGAAGAATCTGAGTTTCATATCTGCTGCTTTTGATAATGGTTTTTCAAAGAAATAAGACATTAAATCAATTACCTTTGTTCCTGGAGCTTTGTAGAACCAATATCCGCCAAATTCCATCATGATATTCATGTCTTTCAATTCATCTTCAAAATAAACTTCAAAGTAGCATGGTGTTTTATTAAAATGACAGTCAACTTCAATACCTTCAGCATCTTCTGAACCTCCCCAGCGAAGTTTTGCAGGAAGCTCAACTGTACCGGCACTTTCACTTGGCTGAGAGAAGAATGGTTTATGCAATTCATCACGGTAAATACTGAGTAATGGCTGTTCTATACCAACTTCACTGTTATTTGGATCTGTAATTTCACATCCAAGACGACCATCATCACGGAACTGATACAATGTAAATGCACTCAACCAGTGATCTGGATCTTTCTGCAAGCGTTCCATAAAATGTTTCATCATATAAGCCTGTTCAAAAGGACCTGTAACATCACCATCACCATTGAGTTCAGAAAGAACCATTGGTTTATCCTGTCCTGTAATTTCCTTCAGGCGAAGATATGTATTTTTTGCTTTGTCATAAACTGCATCTACATCATAGCAGGCATAGTTATGAGTTTCTTTTGTTGCAACATCAACTGGCCATCCCCAGTGTAAAGAAAGATACTGATCTCCAGACCAGATATCAGCAACTTTATGTGCTTCAAGGAAAATATCTTCCATTTCCAGTTTTCCTGTTTCTGGCTGCCACATTCCGGCACAAAGAATCACTTTTACATTTGGAGCATACTGATGCATTACTTTACAAACTAACACAAAGAAGTCTGCCAGCTGCTGATATGATGCACGACGATTAAAACAGAACCAGGTTCCTGTACATTCGTGATTTACGCGCAGAAGAATACGACCATAAGGACGAAGATCTTTTGCTACATCAATAAGTTCTTCTTCTGTCAAAGCAGGATCAATTGTCATTGTAAGAACAACATCCTGCCCTCTCTGACGAATTTCTTTCATATACTTAAAAGGTTCATCATCACGAAGTCCTTCTTTACCACCACGATAAGGGAAATAATTCTCATATGGAGAATCCCATGCACCTTTTGGTTCAGGACCTGCATCAATCAAACTGGCACGTGTAGGCCATTCTTTGTCATTTGGATAATATGTGTACATCAAACTGATACCACGATGAATCTTTCGCATCTTCTGAAGGATATAATCCTGATTTACATAAAGACCTCTTTCACTTCCATCGCCCATATCCAATGCACATGAGCCTGCTTTCAACATAACTTTATTAGCCATTTTTAATTCCTTTATTAGGTAAAATTCTACTTAATATTATAAACGAAAGAAAACCTTTCTCAATATAAAAATAATATGCAAAAATAGTAAAATATTCGCAAAAGTTTTAAAATCTACCTATTGACTTTAAAATCTCTCAATTGACGATAACTGCTTTTCTCTGTAAAATAAATTACTATTTAACTAGGCAAAAAAATTTTTTTTATATGGAGAAAAACATGGCTACAAAGTATGTTTACTTTTTCGGTAATGGCGATGCAGAAGGTGATGAATCAATGCGTCCTATTCTCGGTGGTAAAGGTGCTAACCTTGCTCAGATGGCAAAGGCTCCTTTAAGTCTTCCAGTTCCACCTGGATTCACAATTTCTATTGACGTATGTCAGGAATATTACAAGTTAGGAAGAAAATATCCAGCTGATCTTAACGCTCAGGTTGATGAATATCTTAACAAACTTGAAACAGTATTCGGAAAGAAACTTGGTGATGAAAATGATCCTCTCTTGGTTTCAGTTCGTTCTGGTGCTGCTGAATCTATGCCTGGTATGATGGATACAATCCTCA
>JAKSTK010000160.1 GCA_024402615.1 Treponema sp. | reverse complement strand
GGACACGCAACAATCGCAAGACTTGTTGGATCTGTGTAAGGCATAAATACTCCTGAGGGACATTTGCCCTCTTTTCATGTGGGATGCTTATATAATATCAGAAAGGTCACAAAAAGTCACCGAATTCAAGTAAATGTCACTATTTGTCTAAAAAAAATATCATAAATCTAAAAAAATAAGGCGGTCAAATGACCGCCTTATATAAACTTCAATCCAGGAAAAAATTATTCTCCGGCGTAGTTAATCAGTGTTGTTACAGTAGATGGAGCAAGAACTTCTTCATAATGAAGATCTGGCAGCCCGATTACTCCAAAGAAATCAGAAACTGTACCGCCACCCATTTCAATAAGTTTTTTTGTTGCGGCAAGAGTTCCGCCTGTAGCGATAAGATCATCGATTACAAGCACTTTCTGGCCTCTTTTTACATCAGCTTTATGAACTTCAATTTCAGCTTCGCCGTATTCAAGCGCATATTTTGCGCTGAAAGTATCACCTGGGAGCTTTCCTTTTTTACGAATAAGGATAAGAGGAACGCCCATTTTCTCTGCAAGAGAACTTGCAAAAATAAATCCACGTGATTCTACTGCTGCAATTGCATCAATATCCTGATCCTTGTAAATTGCAAACATGCGGTCCAGAACAAATTTAAATGCTTTTGGCTGAACCAGAATTCCTGTAATGTCATAGAAAAGAATTCCAGGTTTTGGGAAATCCGGTACACGGCGGATTGCGTCATCAATAATTTTAAGATCTTCTGTCATAATTAATTCCTGTCTTAAAAAAAAATTTATTTTACTGTCAGGGCACGCTTTGCGTACCACATAACTTTATTCCATTCTTCTTTCACATCTTCAGTTTTTTTACCAAGACGTGTCAGGTATTTTACCATTGTACCAACATTGAAACCTGCCGGTCCCGAAATATCGGCTACAATAAGTTCAATTACATCAATTGCTTCAATTCCAGATTTATTCAGATAACGCTTCGGATGATTTGTAACATTGAAATCTGATTTATCCTCTACACTGAAAGATTCACTTGGATTCTGGCTTTCTTCCAGAATTATATTCATTACCTCGTCGGGAATGAACTTTTCATATTTATCAACAAGGATAGCCTGTGCTGTCATTTTCAGAACTTTTTTTGCAACTTCCGAAGGCATCTCTTCACAGTATCTGTCAATAATGTTTAATGCTTCATTATTATCTGTCATAATTTTTACCGCATAAGATTATACTACAAAAATAACAAAAAAACACAGATTTCTGACACATAAAAAAAAGCGGCCTGATGGCCGCCTGTAAGATACTAGTTTTTATAACCTCTGATATTGTCTATGTAAAGGTCACCTTCTCTGGTAGTTTCCGTAGGCATAAGAAACATAAGCCGTCTTATTGTCTTTCGTCTTTCTGCATCAATATTCCGTATATCAAAGCACAAAGTATGTTCACCTTTAGGAAACCAGATCCAAGTATCTGACTGAACCCAATCCCAGTTACAATCCTGCATACAGAATCCCAAAACGATTCCCAAATCACTTGGATTATATAAATC
>JAKSTK010000016.1 GCA_024402615.1 Treponema sp. | reverse complement strand
TTGTTGTTTTTGGATGTGTTCCAGTTTTAATAGCATAGTTTTCTGCTGGAAGTCCAAAAGAGTCAAATCCCATTGGATGCAGAACATTATATCCATTCATGCGTAAATAACGGCAGTAGATATCTGTTGCTGTGTATCCTTCTGGATGTCCTACATGCAAACCTGCTGCTGATGGGTAAGGGAACATATCCAGTACGTACATGCGTTTTTCTTTTGGATATTTTTCGTCTTCTGTTGCTTTAAAAGTTTTGTGTTCATCCCAGTATTTCTGCCATTTAGGCTCAATTGATTCGAATGGGTATTTAGACATTTTTCGCCTCTAAAATTAATGAAATAATGATTAATTATAATGAAAAAAACAGTGTTATACAATGAAGAGAAAATACCTCAAATTAGAAGTTTAATAACAGAGGAGAAAACGTTTCTCTAATTGTAAACAAGTGGTTTTAAATGTATAATATTGTGTCCAAATTGTATTTGGGCAAGGATTTAGAAATGGAAGAAATACTTGATTTATTACGTCAGAATGCTCGCCTCTCAAATGAAGATATTGCGGCAATGACAAAAAAAACTACGGAAGAAGTTAAAGCTATTATTAAGAAGCTGGAAGATGACGGAGTTATTCTCAAGTACGCGGCCATCGTAAATCCGGAAAAAGACAAAGTCGCGCAGGATAAAGTTGTTGCCGAAATTCAGATTCAGGTTCAGCCACAGAGAGAACATGGTTTTGATGCAATTGCAGACAGAATCTATCGTTTTCCACAGGTTAAATCACTTTATCTGATGAGTGGTGGATACGATTTAAAAGTTTTAATCGAAGGTGATAACTTAAAAGAAATCGCCATGTTTGTAAGCGAGAAATTATCAACTTTGGAAGGTGTTCGTTCTACTAAAACTAATTTTGTTCTTAAAACCTACAAAGAAAATGATATTCTCTATGTTCAGGACGAAGCAGATCGTCGTGAAATGCAGGCATAACAGTCTGTAAAGTCTTTTTAATTGGAGTTTTATTTTGAATACACGTGAAGATAGATTTAGTTCCTCGATGTTGTCTATTCCACCATCAGGAATCCGTAAGTTCTTTGAACTTTGTATTGGTCATGATGATATTATTTCTCTTGGTGTTGGTGAACCAGATTTTCCTACTCCTTGGGTAATTCGTGAAGAAGCTTTTTATCACCTTGAAAAAGGTCATACTTCTTATACTTCTAACTGGGGTTTAATTGAACTCCGCGAAGAAATTTGTAAATATCTGGAACGCTATAATTTACACTATGATCCAAAAACTGAAGTACTGCCAACAATTGGTGCTTCTGAAGGTCTTGATTTAGTTTTGCGTTCAATTCTCAATCCTGGTGATGAAATTATTGTTTGTGAACCTTGTTATGTTTCTTACCAGCCACTTTCTGCTTTGTGTGATGCAAAGGTTGTTCATCTTGATACCAGTTCAACCGGTTTTGTTCCAACTGCAGAAATGATTGAAAAAGCCTGTACACCAAAAACTAAAGCAGTTATGTTCTGTTCTCCAAGTAATCCAACTGGTCGCTGTATTAGTGCTGAAGAATTAGGAAAAATTGCGGAAGTTATTAAAAAACATCAGATCTGGTGTCTGAGTGATGAAATCTACTGTGAACTTATGTACGATGGCCGCAAGCATGTTTCTATTGGTGAATTCCCAGGAATGAAAGATTATGCAATCATTTTTAATGGTTTCTCAAAATCTTTTGCTATGACTGGCTGGCGTATTGGTTATATTTGTGCTCCAAATGAATTGCTTACACAGTGTTGTAAACTTCATGCTTATTCCAGCATCTGTCCTCCAATTTTCAGTCAGTATGCAGCTGCAGAAGGTTTGCGCAATGCCTGGGATGATGTAGAAAGAATGCGTGTAAGCTATCAGCAGCGTAGAAATGTAATGTATAAAGCTTTTACTGATATGGGAATTCCTTGTATTGAACCGGAGGGAGCTTTCTACATGTTTGCTGACATCCGTTCAACAGGATTAACTTCAGAGGAATTTGCAACAGAACTGATTCAGAATTACAGCGTTGCAGTTGTTCCAGGAACTTGTTTTGGTGATTGTGGTGAAGGCTTTATCCGTTGTTGTTATGCAACAGATATAAATAAAATTAAAATCGCAATGGAAAAAATTGCAGAATTTGTTAATTCAAAGAAATAAACTCAGGAGAATACTGTATACATGTTAGTTCCAATCCTTGTTTCAGTTATTGTTGCCTCAGCTCTTGTCGTTGTAATTATGCTGCTCAGCAGTGGCGCAAAAGGAAAGAAAGGAAAACCAAAATCCGACAGCAAAGTTCAGAAAAAAGGTAAATCTGGCGCTATTAAGGATTACGAAAAAAGACTTAATCATAATCCTCATGATGTAATTGCATTGGAAGCTTTGGGTGACATTTACTACGAAGGTAATGTCTGGGACAAGGTTTGGGGTGTTTATAAAACTCTCTACGAAATTTCTGCGGCTCATATTGAAATCAGTGTTCCAAAATCAACCCGCCGTATGGGTATTGCGGCCTATAATCTTGGAAAATATGATGATGCATTGAATTCATTTATGATTTCCCTCAGAAAAGAGCCTGATGTTTATGAAACTAATTTGTATCTTGGAAAAACATTCTATGCAAAACAAACTTACGATAAGGCAATTATCTGTTTTAAGAAATGTCGTCTTATAAAGCCTGACAGCACAGAAGTTGTAGAATTGCTTGGACGAAGTTTGTTTCAATTTCACAAATACAAGGAATGTCTTCCATATCTTAAAAAGGTATTGGATGAACAGCCTGATAATAAAGAGCTGCTTTTCAATATGGCAGTAGCCATGTCGGAAAGTGGTATTGGTGATAAAGCACTTAAGATTTTTGTTCACCTTCGTCCAGATCCTGTTTACGGTGCCCAGTCTTGTCTTGAGGCCGGTAAAATGCATGAAAGAAATAAAAACATTGCAGCCGCTTTGCAGGATTATGAAATTGGTTTGAAACTTCAGGGAGTTCCTGAGCAGATTGCTGTTCAGATTAAGTATCGTTGTGCACAGTGTTACATTAATCAGCATAATATTCAGAAAGGACTTACCCTGCTTAAGCAGATTCAAAATTCTCATTCAGGATACAAAGATGTTGACGCTCTGGTAAAACGTTATGCAGAACTGGCTTCCAATCAGAATCTTCAGACTTATCTGCTTTCTGGAACCAGTGAATTTGTTGCTTTGTGCCGTAAATTAATTGCCAGTTTCTTCAAAGATGCTTATGTTAAAGTCGAGGATGTTTCTGTTGCTTCGGAAAGTGTTGAGATTCTTTGTTCAGTTGAATCAGCAAAGTGGGAAGCAAAAGAGCTTTTCCGTTTCTATAGAAACTCTACTGTAATCGGTGATATTTATGTTCGTGAATTCCACTCAAAAATGAGAGATTCAAAATGTGATAACGGTTACTGTGTTACAATGAGTTCTTTCTCTGACAGTGCTCATAAGTACGTTGAAGGTCGTCCAATCGATTTAATTGAAAAAGATCAGTTGTGTGTACTTTTAAAGAAGATAAATCTCTTCTAAAAAAATATTCGGGGCTGGGTGGGTATGAATATTTGTTTATTTTCTCCGGAAGAAATAAATCAGCCTCTTTCTGTAAAAGACGAAAGGGGAGAACATTTAATCAAGATTCTTCACAAAAAAGCGGGAGACAGTTTTACTGCCGGCATTATTGGCGGACAGGCTGGAACTGCTGTAATTACAGAAATTACAGATACAATTAAATTCACCTTTGAGCCAAAATCAGACGGAAAGCCTCTGACTCCTCTTAAAATGATTATTGGTTTTCCTCGACCAATTCAACTTAAAAGGCTTCTCCGCGACATTGCTGCTTTAGGTGTTTGTGAAGTTCATCTTACAGGAACAGAATTAGGCGAAAAATCTTACATGAAATCAACCCTGGTAGAAAAAGGTTCTGCTTATAAAATGCTGCTGGATGGAACTGTTCAAGCAGGTGGAACTCATGTACCGGAATTGTATTTACACGAAAATTTACGGGAATGTGTGGACTGGCTGGAAGAACATGCCGAAAAAGACCATTCTCATCATATACTAAGACTGGCACTGGATAATGTGAATCCAAAATGCTCTCTTTCTGAAGCAATGACCGATCTTCCCTGTATGAGTTGTGCAACTCCTTGTTCAGAAAGTAAACGGGTTTTTGCGGCAATTGGAAGTGAACGGGGATGGACAGATAAGGAACGAAAACTTCTGGAAGATTATGGTTATATCCGTTGTGGAATGGGAAACCGTATTATGCGTACAGAAACAGCTTCTACAGTTGCCGGTGCAATCATTCTTGAAAAAATCGGATGCTTAAAATAAGGAGAAAATACTTTGACTAACGAACGAATTAAAGAAATCTTACTTGATATTGAACAGACTGAAATTGATTTTACTGTTACTCAGACTGGAAAAGAAAGTAAAAGAGTAAACGGATTTTATAAACCAGATACTCATGAAATTTTTCTCCACAATCAGAATTTAAAAACTGATAATCAGCTGATTTATACAGCAGTGCATGAATATACCCATCATCTTGTTACCGTAAAAAAACAGGCAGAGGATCCTGCTTTTGGTCAGATGACCAGCCGTTGTCATAATCAGGAATTCTGGGCAAAATTCGGTGATCTTCTGGCAATTGCAGAACAGAAAGGCTATTACTCTCTGGACTGGGAAAACAACGAAGAGCTTAAAGCATTAACTGAAGATATTAAAACTAATTATCTTGCAAAAAATGGCGAATTGATGCAGGAATTTGGTAAAAAACTGGCAAAGGCAATGGAGCTTTGTAAAGAAGCTGATATTCGATACGAAGATTATATTGACCGTGTTTTATGTATTCCCCGCAATTCTGCAAAAGATATCCGTAAAGTAGCAGCAGTGGAAATTAATCCTTCTATTGGTTTTGATAACATGAAGGTAGTTGCCAGTGTAAAGAAAAAGGATGACCGTGCCGAAATTGAGCAGCAGTTTGTAGAAGGCGGAAAATCTCCTTCTTCTGTTCGTGAAATGATGAAACAGAAATCTGCGCAGGCTCGCAGTGAAGATCCTAAATCAAGACTCGAAAAAGAAAAGAATCGTCTTGAAAAAACAATTGCCCAGCTTACTCAGCGACTGGAACTGGTGGAGGAAAGTCTTGCAAGCATGTAAGTTTTTTATAAAAAAATCATTATTTGCTCTTTTGATGTGTGGCGGCCTGTTATTTGCACAATCTCAGATTCCAACTATGCCAACAATGCCTTCTATGCCAGACATGCCGGAAGTTGGCGGTGGTTTTTACAGACCAACCGTGCCAAATCCTAAAAAGACTGAAGCAAAGAAAAATGCAGAAAATCAAAATACAGAAGAGAAAAAAGAAACTGTTATTTCAGATGCAAAAACAAAACAGAATACTCTTTCTTCTTTGCTGGACGGCGATATAAATAATCTGCTTTCGGCTAATGATATTTCCACACTGTACGATTCTGGTATGTTCGGAAGTTTGTCTTCTTTAAGTGGAGCTAACACAATTGCTTACGGGGCAAATTCGTCAACAACAAATATTCTTTTGAATCAGATTCTTGGATCTCTTGAAGGATTAAAGGAAGAACAGAAAAAGGTTTCTCCTGCAGAAGCACAGAATCTGGAAGATATCCGTCAGGATTCCGAAACTTTTAAAACCCGTTCTCCAGCAATTCTTCGTTTTAAAATCAATGGATATAACATTGCCGATTCCCTTACTGCATCCTTCTTTAGTGAACCGGAAAATGATGGTTCATTTTTACTGACTGCCGATCGTCAGTATTATGCTAATCAAAGGATGTTAAATGAAACTTTCTATATGCTGTTCCGTACAACAAAAAGTGCGGGTAGTGTAACTACTTACGAGGTTGTACCAACAATTGCACAGGAAGTTAAAAATCCATATTCCTTTGTTTACAAATTTTGTAAAAAAGAAGGAATTACAGCAGAAAAAACCGGAAATCTTGTTGTAATCCATTTTGAAGATGGTGATATAACCGCCGATATGCTGCTGGATATTGATAAATAATCATCGCTGTGAGTAGAAAATATGTTATTAGATAAATTAAAAAACAAAAAAGACAGAACTCCTGCTGAAGTTGTAGTTCAGGATGTTCTTAAAATCAAAAAAGATGAAAGAGTTTTAATTATTGCAAATCCAAGTACATCTGAAATTGCACAGGATTTGTATAAAGCTTCTGAAGCTCAGGGAGCAACACCTTCTCTTATTTATCAGCCAGAAAAGACCAGTTTCGATAATGCTAATCAGGAAGTTCTTGCGGCAATTGGAACTAATCCTGATGTTTGTTTTTCTATTTCGGGAATTAAACTCGGAAAAGATCCTGCTGCAACTGCAAATCCTTATACAACAGAAGACGGTCAGAAATTTTCGCATATTTTTGATTATTTACTGGATGGTAAAAAATCAATGCGTGCTGCCTGGACACCTGGAATTACCGTAGATATGATGAATCGCACTGCTGCCATTGATTACAAAGAGCTGCAGAATCGTTGTGTTGAGCTGGAAAAACTGTTTACAGGTGCAGTTTCTGTTCATGTCACAGCGCCTGCCGGAACAGATCTGGTAATTCCCGTTGATAACCGAAAATTGCTTTTTGATGACGGCGATTTTTCAAAACCAGGAACAGGAGGAAATATTCCTGCCGGTGAAGTTTTTATCAGTCCGATTGTTGGAGATTCAGAAAATAATATCAACGGCTGTGAAGGCAAAATTGTTTATGACGGTTCTATGACTTTTTCTGACGGAGATTCTATTATTGAAACTCCAATTGAATGTATTGTAGAAAAAGGTTATGTAACTTCTGTAAAAGGTGGAGAAGAAGCAGAACGCCTGCTTAAAACAATCACCGAAGCAGAAACTCGTGCTATGGAATATGAAAAACAGGGGAAACTTCCTGAAGGTATGGGCAAAATTTATAAGAAAAATGCCCGCAATATCGGTGAATTGGGAATCGGTTTGAATCCTGCTGCCAGAATCACTGGAAATATGCTGGAAGATGAAAAAGCTTTCCATACCTGTCATTTTGCTATTGGCGAAAATTATGATAATGATGCTCCAAGCCTGATTCATTTAGACGGAGTTGTTCGTGAACCTACAATTATTCTAAAATATGCAGATGGTTCAGAAAAAATGATTCTTGATAATGGTCAGCTGACAATAGATTAATAAAAGTTATACGAAAATTGAGGAATATATGAAAAAAGCAACTCTTTTAATTGTAATGATTTCTACAGTATTTTTATTTACTGCCTGTGCAAAAGGAAAAACTACCGGAAATAATGAAACTCCAAAAGTTGTAGAAAAAACTGCAATTCCGGAACCTCCTGCTAAAACTGTCGAAGAACTTAAGTTTGAAGAAGTTTATGCTTCTATGACAGACCGTTTTAAGGGTGAAGTTAAAATTACAGATGTAAATCAGTTCATTTCTGATTTAACTGTTGTTCTTGAAACTCGTGAAAATTTTAATGCTGATGATCTTGATCCTTTTTATCTCATTGATAAAACTCATAAAGTTTCTAAAGATTATGTTCCTGCTGACTTAGTTCATCTTACAAACTGCGAATATTACAAAGTAAATAAAAATAATTTAAGTCTTCGCCCGGAAGCAACACAGGCTCTCAAAGAGCTGGGAGCTGCTGCAAAGGCTGATGGTGTAACACTTACAGTTAGTTCAACTTACCGTTCTTATGAATATCAGGATAATCTGTTTAATTACTGGGTTAGTGTTGATGGTTTGGAAGAAGCAGAAAGAGAGAGCGCAAGACCTGGAACAAGTCAGCATCAGTTAGGAATGGCAATGGATTTTGCTCCTGTTGATGATGCTTTTGCAGAAACTGAAGCTGGTAAATGGGTTTACAAAAATGCTGCAAAATTTGGATGGAGTTTGAGTTTCCCACAGGATCACGAAGATGTTACTGGTTACCGCTGGGAAAGCTGGCATTTCCGTTATGTAGGAATTCCTGCTGTAAATCTTCAGAAAAAATACTTTGCTGATGTTCAGCAGTATATGATTGAGTTTATTGATGCCTGGTGTAAAGCCTGGGAACAGCAGTAGATTTACAAGTCTTCTTATTAAATTGTAAAAGGATTTTTTATGAACTCAAAGCTTGATGTAAAGCTTATTGCTTTAGATTTGGATGATACTTTATTAAACAGTGAACGTCAGATTGATGATAAAACTGTAGAAGCTCTTCAGGAATGTGCAAAACGAGGAATTTATATTGTTCTATGTTCTGGCCGTGCAGAAGATGCAATTCTTCCTTTCGTCCGCAGATTAGAAATTGCCGGACAGGAAGCAGGCCGTTATATTGCCGCAATTAATGGCTGCAGTATTTTTGATCTTCATACAAGACAGCAGATTTTTTGCCGCAAAGTAGACAGCGATATTCTTCTGGAAACTGACAGAATTGCGGAAGAATGGGGACTTCGCAGTGAAGTTTATACTCCATCCACAATCTATTATCGTGAAGAAACAAAATGGACAAAACTGGATGTAGATTTGTGTGGCCTTAAAGGAGAAGAAGTAAAGGAGTATCAGGAATTCTTAAAGCAAGGATTTACAAAAATGCTGGTACCAGGTGAACCTGAAGTTCTTCTTAAATTACAGGATACTTTGAGAAAAGAATTTGGTGAAAGAGCAGTTATTTTTACCAGTAAGCCATACTTTCTGGAAATTCTTCCACCTAACTGTGGAAAAGGTGAAGCTATTACCTGGCTTGCCGAACATGTGGGTATTCCTGTTGAACAGACAATGGCTTTTGGCGATGCTTTTAATGATGAAAGTATGATTCGTCTTTGCGGTTATGGAGTTTGTATGTGTAACGGTCAGGAAGAAATCAAAAAAATTGCTGATTTTGTTACAGAAAAAGACAACAACAACAGCGGAATTGCAGATTTCTTATACAAACACGTTTTATAATCTTCTGTAAACTGGTTTATTTCCAGATTTCAGGAGTAATATTAAGAGCGTTCAGAATAGATGGTTTTTCCTTCTCTTCGGACGCTTTTTTATTTTGTCCATTAATAGCCCGAATCAAAATATTTTTTGGAGTATGTTCCATATCTATAAATTCCAGCATCTGAACTTTATATCCCTGAGTTTCCAGCCACTCACCGCGTAAAGCATCCGTCAGCAGAGAACTGAATTTTTCACGGAGGATTCCCCATTTAAGAAGAGGGGACAGTTCTTCGTTTGAAGGTTTATTTTTTTGCAGCTGAGTATTGATTTCGTGCTGACAGCAAGGAACAGAAAGAATTGCCCGTGACTGGCGCTGAACTGCATATTTTAAGGCATAATCGGTAGCAGTGTCGCAGGCGTGCAGGGTAATTACAATATCAGGATTTTCTTTTCCCGAATAATCAGCAATATTTCCTGTGTGGAAAATAAGGTTTTCCAGTTTAAGTTTAGCCGCTAATTCGTTGCAGTAATCAATTACTTCTTTTTTTAAGTCCAGTCCTTCAATCCGGCAAGGGTAATGTTTAATTTCTGTAAGATAGTAGTGAACTGCAAAGGTAAGATAAGATTTTCCGCAGCCAAAATCTACTATGTTTAAAGGTTCTGAAGGACAATTTCCGTTAGTCAGTGAATTTACAGTGTCATCAATAAACTCCAGATAACGGTTAATCTGGCGGAATTTGTCATAACGGGAAGCTATAACTTTACCGTCAGAGTTCATAATTCCCAGTAAAACTAAAAATGGTACGGGAGTGCCTTCCTGTAAAAGATATTTTTTCTTTTTCAGTGAAGCATTCATCAGAATTGCTCTGTCCCTTTTGTCTGAATTATTCTGCAGATTCTTAGTTAATGTTGTGATTTTGCCTTTTTTACTGGCAAGAATTGTTATTTCCTGAGTTTCTGTACGTTTTACACAGTTTTTGAAGGTTGTGCCGGCATGTTCTTTAAGAAAAAGGTTCAGTTCTTCTTCGGAAAAATGCTGATGAAAAACCTGAGTTTTAGTAAACATTTCTGCAAAATATGAAAAACCTTTTGAGGAATTTTCTACTTTGATTTTGATTTTTTCGTAAGGCTTTCCTAAAATTTCTTCAACATTTACAGCAGGTTTAGATAATGTAACAGATAATAACAACATGAATTAATGGTATACTATTTTAAAAAAAATTGATATATTTTAAGTTATGGGTAAATGTATCGTATTTGTAAATCAGAAAGGTGGAGTTGGAAAAACAACTTCCGCTATTAATATTGGGGCATATATTGCATTAGCTGGTAAAAAAGTTTTAATGGTTGACTTCGACTCACAGGGCAACATGTCCAGTGGTTGTGGTGTTTCAAAAGACAAACCAACTATTTATGAACTTATGGCTGGTCAGGTTGAACCAGAAGCTGCTGTAAAACATTCACCAGTAGAAAATCTTGATATTATCAGTGCATCTATTGATTTGTCTGGTGCTGCTGTCGAACTTGTTGATCAGGAAGACCGTGAATATTACTTAAAGAATGCTCTTGAACCATTAAAAGATAAATACGATTACATTCTTATTGACTGTCCACCATCTCTTGGTATTTTAACCTTGAACGGACTTGCTGCTGCAGATTCAGTTTTGATTCCTATGCAGTGTGAATACTTTGCGCTTGAAGGTATTTCTTTGCTTTTACAGAACGTTCAGAAAGTACAGAAGGGTATTAATCCAAATCTTAAAGTTGGCGGTATTTTCTTTACAATGTATGATTCAAGAACAAGACTTGCTCAGGATGTTGTTCTTCAGGTTAAGTCATACTTTAAGGATGTAGTTTTCAATACAATTATCCCAAGAAACGTAAGACTTTCAGAAGCTCCATCTCATGGACTTCCAATCTGTAAATATGATCCAACTTGTGTTGGTGCAAGAAGTTATGCAAAACTTGCTGAAGAGGTAATTAACCGTGGCTAAAAATGCGTTAGGAAGAGGCTTAGGTGCTTTATTAAACGAAAATTCCGTTGATACTGCTGCTGTTCTCAATCCAACAGCCGCTGCAGAACCTGTCTCAAGACCTGTTGCCGCTGCAGCAACAACTGCAAAACCTTCAAAAATTCCTTCTTGTATTGAAGTTGATGAAAATGGCGGTTTGTGGATTGATCCTGCTTTACTTAAGCCTAATCCAAAGCAGCCTCGTGTTGATTTTGATCAGAAAAAACTTGAAGAACTGGCAGAATCTATTGCAAATAACGGTATTCTTGAACCAATCATTATTGAACAGATTACTGATACAGAGTTCTATATTATTGCCGGTGAACGAAGAACCCGTGCTTCAAGAATGGCTGGTCTTTCAAAAGTCCCTGTGCAGCTTAGAAAATTTGATGAACAGCAGAAACTTGAATTGGCACTTATTGAAAATATTCAGCGTGCAGATTTAAACCCAATCGAAGAAGCAACTGCTTACTATAATCTCATTCAGATGAGTGATTTATCACAGGATGAAGTTGCAAAAAAGGTTGGTAAAAATCGTTCAACAGTTGCCAATGCAATCCGTTTGCTCAAACTTCCTGCAGATATTCAGAAGGCTCTTGTTTCCGGTCAGATTTCTTCTGGTCATGCCCGTGCTCTTCTTATGGTAAAAAATGATGCAGATATGCACATTATGTTCGGAAAGATTATTGGCAGCGGTCTTTCTGTTCGTGAAGCAGAAGCAATGGCTGAAGTTTATAATAATGGTGGAAGAGCTGTTGCTAAGAAGAAGGATAAGAAGAAGTCAAAGAAAGATCCTGATGTAGCAATTTTTGAACAGGAACTTAAAAATCTTTTTGGTGTAAAAGATGTTGAATTAAAAGGAACAACAGAAAAGGGTAGTCTGGAAATTGGATTCTCTTCTTCTGCTGATTTCCAGAGAATTTACGATATTCTTCTTGGTGAAAAATAATTCACTGAATAAGAATAAAAAAACTGTCGTATGGGGTTTCCAAAACGGCAGTTTTTTTTGTTTAACGGCTATTTGATTTTTTTATTCTTAATTATTAATTTTTAAGAATGCTTTATAGCCGTTATACAACTGGGTAATATCTTCCTTGTGTGTTACTTCCCAAGGAGCATGCATACTCAAAACAGGAATTCCTGCATCAATTACGCTCATTCCATATTTTGCAGCGTGATAAGCAATTGTTCCGCCACCACCAACATCCACCTTGCCAAGTTCTGCCATCTGATAAGAAACTTTATCTTCATCCATTGCTTTGCGGATTTTGGCAATAAATTCTGGATTACAATCGTTAGAACCGCTTTTTCCACGGGAACCTGTAAACTTCATAAAGGCAATTCCTCCACCTAAAGAAGAGGAATTCTGTTTGTCGTAAAGCTGAACATTCATTGGATCGTAAGCCGCATTTACATCAGAAGAAAGCATTTCACTGTTAGAGAGACAACGGCGGAGAGTTAATTCTGAATAAGTTTTTTCTGTAAGGTTAATGATTTCTGCCACCATATTTTCGAATAAATTAGAAGCCATTCCGGTTGCACCTACACTTCCGATTTCTTCTTTGTCTACACAAAGACAACAGTTAGTTTTTCCAGTAGCTTTAGATTCCAGCATTGCTTCAACAGATGCAAAAGCACAGGAACGGTCATCCTGTCCGTAACCAAGAATCATTGAACGGTCTATACCTAAATCTCTTGCTTTTCCAGCAGGAACGATTTCCAGTTCTGCAGAATTAAAATCTTCTTCTTCAATTCCGTATTTTTCTTTAAGCATAGAAAGTACAAGCTTTTTACTCTTTTCCTTTTCTGCTTTCTTTTTTGATTTTTCATTATCATCAGAGTTTTTTTCTGGAGGTACTGAACCAAACAGCAAATCCAGTGCTTCACCTTTAATAAATTCACTGGCAGAAGCTTTCATCTGTTCCTGTGCAAGATGTGGAAGAATGTCAGAAATACAGAAAACAGGATCTGCTTCATCTTCTCCAATTACAATGTTTACGGTTGTTCCGTCTTTTTTACAGACAATTCCGTGTATTGCCAGAGGAATTGTTGTCCACTGATATTTTTTAATTCCACCGTAATAATGAGTATTCAAATAAGTAATGCAGTCTTTTTCGTACAAAGGATTTTGTTTTGCATCAAGGCGTGGTGAGTCAATATGAGCACAAAGAATTTTCATTCCTTTTTCAACCGGTTCTTTTCCAATTTCAAAAAGAGCAATTGCTTTGTTCATTTTTGTGATATAAACCTTATCACCTGTCTTTAAGGTTTTATAACTTTCAAGATTTTTATAACCTTTCTTTTCAGCGGCAATAATAATCTGCTGAACACATTCCCGTTCAGTTTTTCCATTATTCAGAAAATTCTTGTAGCTTTCGATTAATGAGTCGTTCATTTATGTCTCCTTGGGATTTATCAGAACTAAACAGATTTTCTTTCTATAAAAGTACAAGGTACCTTTATGGCTTTGCAATCTGTTTTCTGATTATTGATTTTCTTAAACATGACTTCGGCCGCTTTTCTTCCAATTTCTTTTAAAGGAATTTCCATGGTAGTAAGCGGAGGATTCAGGTATTCAGATACTTCACGGTTATCAAAACCAATTATGGCAATATCTTTTCCCGGAATCTTGCCTTTTTCATACAGATAGTCGTAAGCTCCTGCTGCCATAAGGTCATTAAAACAGAAGATTGCATCAGGAGTTTCGGAATTTGAGTCTGAAAGTATTTTTTTGCAGGCATTGTAACCACCCTGACGATCCCAGTTTCCGGGAATATATTTCACTTTGCTAAAATCAATATCTGCTTCATCAAGTGCATCTTCAAAACCTTCTATACGCTTTTTATCGTGAATGGAAGTTTCTGCTCCGCCAATTACAGCCAGCTTTGTTTTTCCTTTTGAAAGGAGATACTTTGCTGTTTCATAAGCAGCGTTGTAATCATCAATTTCTACAGTTGGAATTGAAGCAGCTTTTGTGTATGCATAAGCAACAACCACCGGTACAGGCAGATTTTCCGGAATATCAGTTACTTCACGGGAGTTGGCTGCAATAAAAATGATTCCTTCTACTTTGTATGCCAGTAACTGACTGATTATTGAAGAAAGATTTTCTTTGTACTCATTCTTTTCCGGTTGATTTTCATATTTTGTGTAGATTCTAAGATTTTCACTTACAGTTTTGTAGCCGGCATTTTCACAGATGTCAAGAATACCATCTACCAGAGAAGGAGTACTGAAGGCGGTTAAATCATCAATTATGAGGCCAATTGTCTTAGTTTTTGTTGCTCTAAGACGGCTGGCCATGTAGTTTGGAGTATAACCAGTTTCTTTAATGATTTTTAAGACTCGCTGTTTTGTTTCTTCAGAAACGTTTGATTTTCCGTTCAGAATATTGGAAATAGTTGCAATTGAAACTCCACAACGAGCTGCTAATTCCTTTACTGTAATCATATAAAATAATGGTAAATCGTTTTATCTAAAAGTACAATCAAAAAATCCTTATAGAATCAGGATTTTAAGGCTTTAATTCTTTCCACCAGTGTTGGATGACTGAAATTCCAGAATACATAAAGGGCTGGAGGAAATAGTTCCGAAAGGTTTTCTGAATTAAGTTTAATAAGTCCCGAGATTAATGGATCTGGTGTTCCACAAACCTTTGCAGCAAAAGCATCGGCTTCATATTCCTGTTTACGGGAATTATAATTTACTACAGGTGAAATTATTTCGGAAATTGCTTCGTAAAGTGTCATAGCCATAAACAGACCAATAAACTGAACCTGTGCTACATTTGCAGCAGTAACAGTATTAAATCCAAATCCTGTGTAAAGACTTGGGAACTGAGCAAATTTATACAAAAGGAATATAAGTAAAAACTCCAAAGGAATCATAATGAACATTCGTTTTGTAATGTGCTTTAATTTGAAGTGTCCAAGTTCATGTCCCAGTACTGCAGAGAGCTCTTCCGGTGTCATAGTTTCCATTAAAGTATCATAAAGAACAATTCTTTTTGATTTTCCAAAACCGCTGAAGTAAGCATTACTGTGTCCGCTTCGTTTTGAGGCATCCATTACAAAAAGCCCGCCGTTTTTAAATCCTACTTTCTCAAGAAGTTCAGAAATCTTTGTTTTGAATTCTCCTTCTGGCAATGGTTCAAATTTATTAAACAAAGGTGCAATAAATTTTGGATAAATAATCTGCATTATAAAAGTAAAACCAACAAAAACAGCTGCTAAAATCCACCACCAGTTGTTCGGACACTTTACGAAAAATAAAGAAGCCACGAAAGTCAAAAGTGAAATCAAAATTAAAGAAAGCACCATGTCTTTTATCTGGTCGGTAATCCAGAGTTTTACAGTCATCTTAGAAAAACCAAATTTCTTTTCTGTATGAAATTCTCTGTAAAGACTGAATGGTAAAGAAAGAATTTCTCCTGGAATTGAAGAAATGATGGCAAATAAAAGGAAACATAAAAAACTGTTGCCAACTGTTTCTGGAAATCCTGTCCAGCGGGTAACAAGATTAAAAACAAATGGAAAAAATCCAAAAATAATTAAGGCTAAATCAAACACAAAAGAACAGATGGAAAAAGGAATCCACGCAAAGTATTTGGCGTTTTCATATTCGCAAATCTGCTTTAAGGTCGCTGAATCAAATTTTTCCTGTGCTAAAGAAATGTTTTTTAATTCCTCTGGCAGCTGACCACTGTTTTTACAGCGGGAACGATAATCAATAAATTCCAGAAACTGATTAATTAAAAGACTTAAAAAAGAACCTATAATAAAAACTAATACAAAAGGATTGGTAAAATTAACTGCAATATTCATACTATTAATATAATAAAAAATTTCCAAAAAAACTATTTTTTGCAAGTTTGAATAAAACTTACTTCTTATGATATATTTACAGAAGTTACAGGAGGAAAAGATGAAAAATCTTAAGGATTTGAATTACGGTATTGTTGGATTAGGAATTATGGGCGGTTCAATTGCAAAAGCTGTTCGCCAGAATATCCTCAGTCAGAATGGAGCTACCGGAAAGATTTATGCCTGTAACCGTAGTACAGCCTGTCTTGCTCAGGCAACTTCAGAAGGAGTTGTAGATCAGACTTTCACAAGTGATTGTGTTTCTGAAATGCTTCCATTATGTGATATTCTCTATATTTGTCTTTATCCTCATGCAACTCTTAATTTTTTAATTGATCACAAGGCAGAATTTAAATCTGGTGCAATTGTTACAGAAATCAGCGGTGTAAAAGGCTTGTTTGAAAAAGAGCTTCCTTCTATTCTTCGTTCTGATGTTGATTTTATCATTGGGCATCCAATGGCTGGTGGAGAAAAAGAAGGCTATGCAAATTCTAATGCAAAGTTCTTTATTGAACATAATTACATTCTTTGTCCACAGACTTTTAACAAACCTGAAAATCTTGAATTAATGCGTGATTTTATTACAGAAATTGGTTTTACGAGAATCACAGATACAACCTGCGATACTCATGATTATAAAATTGGTTTTACAAGCCAGCTTTGTCATGTAATTGCCAGTGCTCTTGTTGAAAGTGCAGGGGATCCAGAAATTACAGCTTTTGGTGGCGGAAGTTTTGAAGACCTTACACGAATTGCTATGATTAATGCTCCAATGTGGACAGAGCTTTTTATAAGCAATAAAGAAAAGCTTTGTAAACATATTGAAAATTTTGAAAAGCAGATGGATCTGTTCAAAAAATATATCGCAGAAGAAGATTCAGAAAATCTTAAAGCAATGCTGGAAGATACCCGCGAAAAACGAATGAGAATGGGTAGCATCCGCAGTGTAAAAAATAAATGACGGTAAATAGATACGGAGATGTTATGAGAAAGTTTAAAATTTTTGTATTTTTATTTGTGACTGTTTTTCTTGTTGGATGTTCTCATGGGGACGACAATTCCTTAGGGGGAGGAAAGCCTTCTTCGGGAATAAGAAAACCTTCAAAAGATTATGCTCATGGTCTTGAAAAAGATAAAACTCTTTTTGTAAATATTGATGGAAATCCATGTATTGTAGAATTAAACGCAAGAACAGGTGAATGTATAATTACACAATCGGCTTCCGATTATTCACGCAGCACAGATGATGAAAATGCTGATACTCCTCCAAGAATTGAAGCGGAATTTGAATTTTTTAATGGTCGTCTCAGCTTAAAAGCTAAAAAAAATATAGAAAAAATTTTAAAACATAGACAGTCATCTGGGAAAAATCCTTTGTATATTACTTTTACAGTTAGTGATATTGAATCAGAAAGTCCGGAAGCGGAAGATGATTCTGTAAAACTCTGTAATGATTCTGATACAGATAAAGAAGAAAGTAATGCTGATGCCAGAATTGATTACGTTACCGAAGCATTTATAAATAAACTGCTTTTTGATCCTTATACTTTGCCTGAACCTGAAGGTAAAAATTACTTTGCTGGAAGAAAAATATATACTTGCAATGGTGAACTAAACGAATCTAGAAAGGATAACCATGGTGAGTTTGGTTTTGTTGTTGATAAAACTACTTTCAGCGATAATGACTACTCTTATAAAATTATAAAAGATAATGGTCCTTATATAATTGGTTTACTGTATTTTAAACATAGATTTTATGATGATACTGACATTGTAATAGATGCCTGTAGTTCTATTGAAAATTTTAAAAATTGGCTGGATGGCAATATCTACCGGTTTGAAGGCTTAAAAATCGATTCGGCTTTAGGTACTTATGGCAGTGTCCAGAAATATCTTCGTGCATATTATGGTCTTTCAGAAACTTGTGCGGAGGATGAAGTTGTAACTGTATATTTAAGAAATTATCTTGAAAGTGTAAATCGTAATCAGCATGTTGAAATGCAGGCTTTTTGGATTGAAAAGGCAACTGGTGACATGAATATGATTATGACAACAGAACCAGGACTTACATACCGGGAACAATATGAAATCAATAATCCTTGGCCATTATTAAATACTGATATGAATTGTCATATTTTGCCAGGAGGACAGACAGTCAATTTTAATGGCACTAATATGAATGGATTAAGCGGATGTTATAATATTATTGAAGTTACAGAGGATACTATAACTTTTGTTGATACAAATGGAGACTGGCCTGTAAGATACAATATTTTATATACAGAAATGGAGTATAAGCCAGAGTGGACAGGTTATTTTACACCTAATGGTGAAGGATGGCAGAACGAAATATATCAGGGTGTAAAAAGTAATATGATGTGTGAGGCAATCTGGGGAGATACTAACTATCATACTTGTGCTTCCGGTTCTCGTCTGACACAGTGTTTCTATATTGATTTGGCAAATGATTATGGGACTACAGAACCTGTTCCTGAAACTCCTGCTGATGAGTCAGAAGTCGAAACGGATGATGAGCCTGAGATTAATTTACCTTCTGAAGGTAGTGACAGATTAACAGTAGAGCGTTCTTTTAATAATGATTTTTACAGATTCAATACCCAGGATTTTTCAAACAACCCGGATGCTGAAATTTTCTTTGAATTGAAAAATGTATCTGAAGTTCCTGGATCATATAGAATTCATATAGCATGGGTAGATGATAAAGAATTGGAAATTGACAGTTTGGAACCTGGTGTTTCTAAATCCTTTATATATAAGATAAGTGATTTACTGGATTTTTCAGCAGGTTATGAGTATGCTGATAAACCAGGATTAGAAGTTTTCTGTGACTCGAACATTATAGTTGTGAAAGCTGGAATTGTATTAAATAATTAAAAAAAAAGCCGTTGTTCATAAAGAACAACGGCTTTTTGCTTTTTTAACAGTCGACTAGTACATTCCACCCATATCTGGAGCAGCAGGAGCAGCTGCTGGAGGTGTTGGGATGTCTGTGATTGCACATTCTGTTGTAAGGAGTGTACCTGCAACAGATGCGGCATTCTTAAGAGCTGAACATGTTACTTTAGCTGGGTCAATAATACCTGCTTCAAGCATGTTTACCCATTCGCAAGTGCGGGCATTGAAACCAATACCTTTCTTTTCGTTTTTAGCGCGTTCTGCAATAACTGCACCGTCAAGACCTGCATTTTCAGAAATCTGGCGGATTGGTTCTTCCAGTGCACGGCGTACAATCTTGAAGCCAACTTTTTCATCTTCTGTAAGGTCTGCTGGGATTTCAGCCAAAGCTTTAGATGCTTCGATTAATGCCATACCACCACCAGAAACAATACCTTCTTCCAAAGCGGCACGAGTAGCAGCAATTGTATCTTCAACACGGAACTTCATTTCTTTCATTTCTGTTTCTGTGTTAGCACCTACAGAAATTACAGCAACTCCACCTGCAAGTTTAGCAAGGCGTTTCTGGAGCTGTTCTTTATCATAAGATGAAGTAGATTTTTCAATAGAAGTTTTAATTTCAGCAACACGGTCTTTAATTGCTTTTGCATCGCCGGCACCACCAACGATTGTAGTGTTGTCTTTGTCGATTTTAATTGATTTAGCCTGTCCAAGAACTTCTTCGCCACAAGATTCAAGTTTTAATCCTACTTCTTCAGAAACAACTGTAGCACCTGTCAAAATAGCGATATCCTGGAGCATATCCTTACGGCGGTCACCAAATCCTGGAGCTTTTACAGCACAACATTTGATTGTTCCGCGGATTGTGTTTAATACCAGAGTTGTAAGAGCTTCACCGTCAACATCTTCACAAATTATTACAAGTGCACGACCTGCATTTGCAACTTTTTCAAGAATTGGGAGAAGATCTTTCATTGCAGAAATCTTTTTGTCGTAAATAAGAACGCATGCATCTGTGTAAGAAGCTTCCATTCTTTCACGATCTGTAACAAAGTAAGAAGAAATATAACCACGGTCAAACTGCATACCTTCAACAGTATCAACAGTCATTTCCATATTCTTTGATTCTTCTACAGTAATAACACCGTCTTTTCCTACCTTTTCGATAGCATCAGCAAGCATTTTACCGATTTCTGGATCATTATTTGCAGAAATTGTTGCAATGTTAGTAATGTCAGCAGAACCTTTTACTGGTTTTGCATTCTTTTTAATTTCATCAACAGCAATTTTTACAGCTTTGTCCATACCGCGTTTAATTTCGATTGGGCGCATACCAGCTGCAACAGATTTAACTCCTTCACGAACGAGAGCGTAAGAAAGAACTGTAGCTGTAGTTGTACCGTCACCTGCATCATCATTTGTTTTTGAAGCAACTTCGCGAACAAACTGAGCTCCCATATTTTCATATGGATCTTCAAGTTCAATTTCTTTTGCAACAGAAACACCGTCTTTTGTAATTACTGGTGAACCATATTTTTTGTCCATCATAACCATGCGACCACAAGGTCCCAAAGTTGTCATAACAGCTTTAGAAATCTGTTCAACGCCACTTAATAATTTTTTGCGGGCATCTTCACTGAATAATAACTGTTTAGCCATTTCTATATACCTCTTAAAATAATTTTAAAAATAAATGTACTTGTAAAGATATAAAAAATAGAACAAATCGGCAAGAAGAAAATCGTAAACATAATCAGGCATCTTCTTATTTATAGGGAATATCAATTCTAGACATTAAAAAAATAGTGGTGTAGAATATCCGCTATGAGAAAGTTAGTATCTATATTATTATGCATGCTCCTGGGCACTATGGTATTTGCTCAGTCTGCTGATGTTGTAACTTCAATTCTGGATGCAGAAGAAGTTACTTATGGTCAGATTTGTTATATTTCGGCTGTTCATCAGAACTTCGTTGAAGACGATGCTTCTTTTGAAGAGGCTATGAAAGCTCTTGTTTCAACAGGACAGATTTCTGAAAATATTGCTGCCGATAAAGCTGTTACAATGGCTGAATTATCTGCAATCTATCTTCAGATGTGGCCTGAAGTTAAGGGTGGTTTGATGTATACAATTACTAAGGGTGCTCCTCGTTATGCATTTAAGAAATTAAAGAGCGACGGAATCCTTTCTGAAAAAACAGATCCTTCTAAAAAAGTAAGTGGTGCAGATGCCATGAATATTCTTACTTCCTGTATGATTGAATACGGTACTTCAGATGAAGGTATGGACATGGAATGGGAGGTAGAATAATGAAAAAGATTTTATTTACAGTTGCTTTATGTGCACTTCTTGCTCCTGTTTTTGCTATTGAATGGGGTGGAGTTGTAAAGAATAATTCACAGGTTAGTACACCTGATTTTTCTTCTGCTTCAATTAATCAGGCAGATGAACTTTATCTCTGGGCAAATCAGCCTTTGACAGAAGATGGTTCAATTTATGCTTCTGGTGAAGTTTTCTATAGCTTTAAGTATGCAGGTTCACTTCCTGGAGCTGTAGTTTCAAATGTTATTGACTGTGACCTTTTGAAAGTTTCTGGTGCTTTTGAGCTTGGTGAAAATGCTTTTGGATTTAATGCAGGTCGTTATTTTGTATCTGATAATTCCGGGGCAGTTTTCTCTCAGGTTTCTGATGGTGCTTCTGTAAGCTTTGCTTTACCAATGCTTTCACTTTCTGCTTATGCAGGTTATACAGGTTTACTCAATGGTAAGTCTGTAACACTTCTGGACAGTTCTGCTGCTGCTTATTCTGCAGATGAAGGTATTTATGTTCTTTCACACGGATTTATTCCTGTAATTGCAGATATCAGTTTCCCTGTATTGTTTGGAAATCAGTCTTTGGCTTTACAGTGTGCTGCTTTTATTGATACAGGTGCAGAAAAAGATAACCGCTATTATGGAAACCTTGTAATTTCTGGTCCAGTTGCTAATGCTGTTTATTACAAAGCTTCTGTTGTTGCAGGAAGTACAAACTTCAAAAATGTTATGTGTTACTCAGCCGCAGATCTTTATGTATTCCCAACAGATTCATTTATGATTAATGCCGGTGTTGAATATGCTTCTGGTAATAATGGTCCTTTTGCTCCATTTGCAGGAATCTCTTCAAGACAGGTTAGCAGTGCTTTGAGCGGTCCAGAAACTTCTGGTGTAGTTCTTGTAAAAGCAAATATGGGTATTTCAAATAATGCACTTTATACAGGTGCAGGTGCTAAAATTGTTATGGATTGTATGGACAGTTTTGGTATGAAAGGTGTTGAAGGTACATGTACAGTATCTTATAACATCTTCTCTGATTTGCAGGTTGGTCTTGATGTTGCAGGTTATTATGACTTGTCAGCTTCTTCTGATTCAAATTATTCAGCAACAGTTCGTGTTGCTATGTCATTCTAATAAAGGGGTAATCTTATGAGAAAAGTATTTACAAAAGTTTTAGTTAGTTTAATTCTTTCAGTTTTTATGGCTTCTCCACTTTTGGCAGATTCTGCAAAGGTTACTTTTGTAAAAGGTAAAGTTGAAGTTAGCCGAAATGGTTCATGGATTCCTCTTAAAGCAGGTGACCTTGTTGCTGTTTCAGAAACAATCAGTACAGGATTCCAGTCAGAAGCTCGTTTGAATCTTAACGGTTCAGTTCTTGCTGTTGCTGCAATGTCTCGTGTAACTTTGGAAGCTCTTTCTTCTTCTGCTTCAAAAGATAATGTAAGCCTTTATATTAATACTGGTGCTGTTCGTTCAAAAGTTTCTCATACAGAAGGTAAAAAGGTTGATTTTACAACTCACACTGCTGTTGCTGTAGCTTCTGTTCGTGGTACTGATTATACAATCACCGCAAATGGTAATGTTAGATGTCATGAAGGTGCAGTTGCAGTTTATTCTGCAAAGAACTATAACCCTTCCCGCAAAACTTCTAATCGCCGTGAAGAAGCTCCTGCTGATGAACCAGCTGCAGATGCAACAACTCCATCAGATGAAATTTCAGAATCAGCTCCAGTAAATACAGTTGTTGTAGGTGCCGGTCAGCAGACAAGTTTTGGTAATGGAAATAATCCAGAAAAACCAATGGAAGTTGCAAAGAAACAGGCTGAAAAAGCTAAAAACACAACAAAAACTGCCGCAGAAAAAGATGCTGCTGCTTCTGGTGCAACAACTCCTGCTGTAAAACCAACTCCAGCTGCTCCTGCTACTGGTGGAATTGAAGTAATTATCCGTCTTCCAGGTGATAAGGAACCTACATATGGTTTAGAAATTTCTAATCCGTAGACAGAGTTTATTGGATAGAGTCGATTAATTACAAAATCCCAAAGTAAAACTTTGGGATTTTTTTATGTCAAAATAATTGAAATATGGTATATTTCCAACTATGAGTCTTATTTCAGTCAGAAATCTTGAATTTTCGTATGCTCAAAGTTCCGTAAAGGCGGTTGATAATGTTTCTTTTGATATTGAAAAAGGAAGTTATACTGCAATTGTAGGAACAAATGGCAGCGGAAAAAGTACTATTGCCCGCTTAATCTGTGACTTAGAGAAACCTGCAGGCGGTACTATTGAAAAAGACTCAAACCTGCGTATAGGACTTGTTTTCCAGTCGCCAAAAGATCAGCTGGTAAGCAGTATTGTTGCAAAGGATACTGCTTTTGGACCACAGAATCTTAAACTGCCTAAAGGGGAAGTTGAACTTAGAACTATTGAGTGTCTTAATATTGTAGAATTGCTGGATAAAGCCAATTCATCTACAACCGCACTTTCTCTTGGTCAGACACAAAAAGTTGCTTTAAGCGGAATGGTTGCTTTGTGGCCGGAAGTCCTTATTCTCGATGAAGCAGTTGCAATGCTGGATCCAGAATCCCGTCAGAAGATTTTTGAATTTCTCCGTTACTGGCATAAAACTAATCATACAATCATTCATATTACTCACGATATTGATGCAGTTCGGGAAGCAGATTTTGTTATTGGAATAGAAAAAGGCAAAGTTGTATACAATGGGGACAGAGTAAAGTTTCTGGAAAAGCCAGAAAATGCAGATTTTATAAACGGAAAGCCTCTGGAACCAGCCCGGCTATGGCTAAAACCTGCTGTTGAAAAAGGTGAAATTAAAAAAACACTTTCTTTCCAAAAGGTTTCCTTTGCTTATGATGTTTCTGATGAAAAATCCCGGGTAACTGATATTTCTTTTGATTTATACAAAGGAACACTTACCGCCATGACAGGACCTTCCGGGGCTGGAAAATCTACAATTCTGGAATTAGGCTCCGGTCTGCTGGAAAAATCTGATGGTAAAATTTTAAGTAACGGAACCCCTGCTCTTGTTCAGCAGAATTGTTCTGCCGCTTTGTTTGAAAACTTTGCTGCAGATGATGTAGCTTTTGGACCAATGAACAGAGGTGTAAAAGGAAAGAAACTAAAAGAAACAGTAAAATCGGCAATGGAAAGGGCAGGAGTACCTTATGAACAGTTTGGAGAACGACAGACTGCCCGTTTGAGTGGTGGCGAACAGCGTCGTCTTGCTATTGCTGGTATTCTTGCAATGGAAGATGATATTCTGTTTTTTGATGAACCTACAGCTGGTCTTGATGGAAAAGCAAGATATCAGATAATGCAGCTTTTAAGACAACTGGCTGGTGAAGGAAAAACCGTTCTGTTTACAACTCACCGATTAGACGAAGCTGCATTTGCAGACAGAGAAATTAAAATTTTGAACGGAAAAGTTACAGAAGATTCTTTGTGGAACATAAAATCAGAAAAAAATACAGAAGATAACCTTTCTGAGCTGAAGATGCATTCTGCCGCTACAATGCTGAAAGGTCTTAGAGGTGCATCACTTTCTGTTTCCGGGGCAAAGAAAAAAGGAAAATCTCCTGTAGAAAAATTACCTGCCTTTATACGCATTCTTTTATTCCTTGCACTTTTTGTTGTTTCTCTGGTTGTTCGTCCCTGGTGGCTTTGTCTTACAATGTTTGGAGTTTCTCTGTTTTATTGTTTACTTTCAGGTTTTAATTTAAAACGACTTTTGATAGCAATGCTTAAGATTTTCCCTTTTCTTCTGTTTTTTGCAATTCTACAGTTACTGGTACATCCTGCCTTACCAGATGAACCGGTTTATTTTGCCTGGAAGTTTATTACAATTACGCCATCCAAACTACTGTTTGTTCTTGCCGCTTTTTTACGCACCGATGCTTCTCTTGCCTGTATCAGTGGATTTTTTATTTCTACTCCAGAGCAGGATTTAATTCAGGGCTTAAAAGTTTTGCTTTTTCCTCTGGAAGTTATTAAAATTCCAGTAAGATATTTTATTTTGATTATTGAAATCATTTTCAGATTTGTTCCTCTTTTACTGGATGAATGTATTTCAATTATTAAAACCCAGATTATCCGTGGAGGAATGAAAAAGGTAAAAGGGGTTATGTCAAAAATCAGAGCAATAATTCCTTTGATTGTTCCTTTATTGATTCAAACAATAAAAAGATCAGAAGCACTGGCAGATGCAATTACCATGAGGTGTTTTAAATGAAAAATAATTTTAATATGTGTCCGATTTGCGGAAGTAAAGCAATCCAGAATAAGAACGGAAGAAAATGGCTTTGTCCTGAATGTGGTTTTGATTTGTATAACAATGTTGCCGCTGCGGTTGGTGTAATTATCAGTGATAAAGAACATAATGTTTTACTGGAAGTAAGAGCCAAAGAACCCCGCAAAGGCTTTCTGGCGTTTCCTGGCGGTTTTGTTGATGCTGATGAATCTGCAGAAGAAGCTGTTGTTCGCGAATGCAGAGAAGAAATTGGTGCAGAAGTAACAAATATTAAATATCTTTGTACTTTTCCAAATACATATGAATATAAAAATATTGAATATAAAACCTGCGATATGTTTTTTACTGCAGAATTAGCCGGCAAGTTTAATAATATGGATGAACTGATTCAGAGTCTTCACGGACAGGAAAGTGAAGTACAGGGCTTTGTTTCACAAAAAGTAGATTCAATAGAGGCGGTTGATAAAATTCCTCTGGCCTTTATTAGTGCAAATAAAACTTTAAAAAAATGGGTGGAAAAAAATGCTGACAACTAATCAGATTATAGTAATTATTGCTTTTGTAACTCTTATGATCATGATGCCTTCACTTTTTGTTATGAGCAAAAAAAACGCTTCAAAAATGGGAGACTGTCTTTTTTCTTTTCCTAAAAAGCCTTCTTTAACAGCAATTGCTTCCTGTGTTCTTTCAGTAGTGCTGCTGGGAGTTTTGTTGTTCAGAAATTTTGGATATTTAACTTTAATTCTTGCAGGCTGTTGTATTCTTGCTCCTTATATGATGGCAAAGGACAGTTTCAGCTGTAAATATTACGGTGTTTATGAGAAAGGTATGATTGTTCCAGGTTTTACTGTTTTTTATGATGATATTCTTGCATTCCCGGTATTCGAATTACCTCCCGAAGAACAGGAACATTATCCTAAGGAAGAACTGGTTATAGTAACTAATACTAAAGGAAAATTTTCTGTACGGTTTGCGTCAGAAGAAGAATGTAATAAGGTTATAGAAAATTTGAAAACTTTGCAGGTAATCAAATAATTTCCGTTATATTTATTTTATCTGACCGTTGATTCTTGACACACTTTTCTGATTTTGATATATTAAACCTACGTTTCGGAGTGATACCCAAGCGGTAAGGGACTGGTCTGCAAAACCATCATTGGTAGGTTCGACTCCTATTCACTCCTTAAAAAAGAAGTTTCGTTAAGAAACTTCTTTTTTTTTCATCTCGTCGTAGCAAAGCTCCGGGATGTTTATATATATACAGGTCTGTTTCTAAATCAGAAGCAGACCTTTTTTTTTATAGATTTCACAAAGGAAAATGGTGTCTAAACTTATTGTAATATTTAAAAATATAAGTTAATATTAATTGTTATTAATGTTCCGTGTTGTTCATTAGTAATTCTCTGGAGAGTCTCTACAAGGGAGTAGAGCGCCGAAGGGTTAAGACTATTACAGTCAATATCTCAGGCAAAGCGGACAGAGTTACACAACGTTCGTTTAATCACTTTTCAGAGAGCTAATCAATTTTTTGATTGGCTCTTATTTTTTTTAGGGAAGGGTCTTATGACTTTTACAGATGTCCTTAACAAAATTGATGATGTTGTATGGGGTATTCCAACAATCATTCTCATCCTTATAACAGGTCTCCTGTTAACAATTCGTTTACGTGGTGTTCAGTTTACTAAACTCGGACTTGGTATCAAATCTCTCTTCAAAAAGAATACTGAAGGAAAAGGTGAACTTTCTCCATTCCAGGCTCTTTGTACAGCGCTTTCTGCCACAATTGGTACAGGTAACATTGTCGGTGTTGCTACTGCTATTGCTGCTGGTGGTCCAGGTGCTTTGTTCTGGATGTGGTTTGCTGCTCTTCTTGGTACAGCAACAAAATATACAGAATGTATGCTCGCTGTAAAATATCGTGAACATGCTGATGATGGTCACGTTCTTGGTGGTCCTTTCTATACAATTGAAAAAGGTATGAAAGAACTTACAGGAAAGAACTTTAAATGGCTCGCAGTATTGTTTGCTGTATTTGGTGTAATGGCTGGTGTACTTGGTATTGGTACAATGACACAGATTAACGGTATTACATCTGCTGTAAACAATGCTTTCGATCCAAATAACTCAAATATTGCTATTTCTCTCTTTGGAAATGACTACACTTGGGCAACTGTAATTTCTGGTGCAATTGTAACTCTTGGTGTTGCACTTGTTGTAATTGGTGGTCTTAAACGTATTTCTAAGGTTGCAGAAAAAGTTGTTCCTACAATGGCTGTTGTATACGTATTCTTGGGACTTTCTATTTTGATTATGAATGCAACAAAGATTCCTGGTGCTTTCGCTGTTATCTTCAAGAACGCATTTGGTTTCCCTGCAATTGCCGGTGGTGCTACTGGTTGGGTATTCAAACAGGTTACAGATTCTATGCAGAAAGGTATTGCTCGTGGTATCTTCTCTAACGAAGCTGGTCTTGGTTCTGCTCCAATCGCTGCTTCTGCTGCAAAAGTAGAAGAACCAGTTGAACAGGGTATCGTTTCTATGCTTGGTACATTCATTGATACAATCATCGTTTGTACAATGACAGGTCTTGCAATTGTTATTGCATTCTATACAGGTGCTGATGCTGCTGGTGCTGGTGAATTGAAAGGTGTTGCTCTTACAGCTGCTGCTTTCAACAAAGTACTTGGTGGTGACGGACGTTCTGTACAGTTCCTCCTCATGCTTTGTCTCGTATTCTTCGCATTTACAACAATTCTTGGATGGGACTACTACTCAGAAAAATGTCTTGAATACTTAACAA
>JAKSTK010000159.1 GCA_024402615.1 Treponema sp. | reverse complement strand
AATACTACATCGTAGATTCATGGGGAAATTACCGTCCAACAGGTCAGTACATGGGACAGGTTTGGTCTGATGGTGACTGGTACGATATTTACAAAACAACACGCTACAACCAGCCTTCTATCATCGGAAATGCAACATTCGATCAGTACTGGAGCGTAAGACGCAACAAACGTCAGCAGGGAACAAACAATACAATCACAACAGCAAATCACTTCTATGCATGGCAGCAGTGTGGTATGTACCTTGGTGATCAGATGGATTATCAGATCCTTGAAGTTGAAGGATACCAGTCAAGCGGTTATGCAAACGTAACAGTTTGGTAATATATTAAACTTCAAATAAAACACTAAAAAGAAAGGGCGTTTCACTTCACTTTGAAACGCCCTTTCCTTTTTTCTATCATTTTGTCATTCGATTCTAGAACTTCTGATTTCTGAATTCTTTTATAATAGAATCATTCAATGGATATTCCAGTTTTACATCACTGTCTGGCATGCTTACAGCCTTATATTCTGTCCATGCATTGTTCAATGGAATAATAACACTGTTTTCACCATGTTTTACAAACTGACGGTATCCAATGCTGCGTTCAAGAGCAAAATCATCCTGACACAAAGTTATTTCAAGCGGAATCCATACAATTCCATCCTGAATAACATGATCCCCTGCCAGTTTAGCATTTTCAGGACTTACACCTGAATCAAATGCCATGTAAATATGACCTGGAACTGTAATGAAAGCTGTTCGAATACCGATTGCTTCAAGTAATGCACAGTTCAAAATTGTAAGATCATCACAGTCACCGCCATGATAAAGCAGTGTCTGATAAGGGAACTGAAGGAAGTCTACAGAAGCAGTACCTACGTTATCTGTGAAAGCAGAAGCCGGATCAATAACATAATTGATACCATACTGCTTTAAAGCACTGAACATAGCAGCTGCATACTGGATATTCTCTGGAGTTGTTGTATTCAGATGATCATGAACAATAGTTTTTACACGCTGGGCAAAAGTATAAGCGGCAGCATCACGACCTGAAACGAAAGCCGCTGCACGACGGTCATCTTCCCAGGTCATGGAGTTACGGCTTACAGTATTCAAAACAATGTTCTTTGTATATGAAACTTTCTTTCCAAGAGATTTATAATTTACTTTTACCTGAGCAATTGTTTCAGAAGCACCCATAGTATTCAGAATGTTTTCATTAAGGAATGCTATAAGTGGAGTTGTAAATGATTCTCCACGGGCAACTTTATCCAGAGACATTGCTTTGTCCGGGTTTGACATAAACTGTTCAATAAAAACAGTTACTTCTACATCAGTAATATCATTACTTTCGTTATTTACAAAAGTCAAAGATCCAAAAGGATGATCTGAATAATAGCTGTAGAAAACCGGGAACAGCTGGTCTGTTGTTGATTCCACTGTATCAATTTTACTTGAACTGAATAAACCGTTTGTAAAACTATAGCGGAAATTAAGACCTATAGACATTTTCTGCATAAGAGAACCAGAACCTGCAGCCATAAATCCGTAATCTGCAAAAAGCCCTGTCTGAAGTTCCGGAAGAAGATAATAATTTACAGAAAGACGACCTCC
>JAKSTK010000158.1 GCA_024402615.1 Treponema sp. | reverse complement strand
ATAAGTATTCTGTTCCATTAATACAATCTATTTCTGGTCGGATACTGTAAAAGGGAAGTCTTTTGCTGTTGTTTACAGAAAATAGATAGGGCGAATTGAATTCTGTCAATCAGTTTTGATTTCTTTCGGCAGTGCAATCTTCCCTCATCTTAATTCTTTAATAATTGCGACCAAAAGCCAATTTATTTTTCTCTTTTCATAAATTTTAAGATGATAAGGAAAATCACCAGAACCACTGGGAAGATTCCGCCAAAGAAAAGTCCGTACTGAAGGTTGTCGCCGGCTTTCTGAGAAATCATTCCTACTGTACTTGGTCCGATTGAACCGCCTAAGTCTCCGGCCATTGCTAAAAGAGCGAACATTGCAGTTCCGCCTGTTGGAATCTTTTTTGAAGAAATGCTTAAAGTTCCAGGCCACATAATACCAACGGAAAATCCGCACATGATACATCCAATCAAAGCAACAATGGGATTATGTGAAAGGGATGCCATTATATAGCAGATAAGACAAAGTACGCCAGAGCCAATCATGAACTTCATTAAATCAACTTTTTCGCCAAACTTTCCGTAGAACACGCGGCAAATACCCATTGTAACTGCAAACAAACAAGGACCTGCCAGATCGCAGACAGTTTTACTAAACCCAAGACCAGATTCAACAAAAGCCGATGCCCATTGTGCCATAGAAAGTTCAGAGGCGCCGGAACAAACCATAAGCACAACTGCCACCCAGAAAAGTGGGGATTTAAAAAGCTGGAGAATTGTCATGCCTTTTCCGTCTTCAACAATCTTTTCAATAGGACAGGTGGCAAAATTGTAAATGTTATACAAAGGAACAAGGGCCCAGAAGCAGGCAATGTATTTCCAGTTATCAATTCCTAAAGTTGTAAAAAGTAGGGTGGAAATTAAAGTTACGCCAAGCCAGCCCCAGCAGTAGAAACTGTGAAGGAGACTCATGGTTGCTTCTTTGTTTTCAAAAGGGCAGGCTTCTACAATTGGTGAACAAAGTACTTCAATCAGGCCGCTTCCAATTGCATAAAGGACAACGCTGATCATAATTCCGGCGTATGCAGATGGTAAAATTTCTGGAAGGAAAGCCAGGGCAATTAATCCCACTGCAGAAAAAGCTTCGGAAGCAACAATGCTTACACGGTAGCCAATGCGGTCTACAAACTTGGCACAGAAAATATCTACAACAAGTTGAGTAAAAAAGAAGGCAGTTGGAATAAGGGCAATAAGTCCAAGGGCAATCTGATAATCGTTATGAAGTTTAAGAAACAGCAAAGGAGCAAAATTGGCCGCAATTGCCTGAGTTATAAAGCCTAAATAGCAGGCACGTAAAGTTTTCTTGTAATTTGGTTTAGTTGTTGTATTCATAATTGTAATATATAATAATTTGATAATAAAAACTTGAATTAAATCACTATTTTATTGCACTATATCGTAATTTAGTTTGAATTTTTTTGAATTTTACGACGAATCAATGGATATGTTTGACTTCCGTCTGATAGACTGGCAGAAAAATCAATTTAGTTAAATGATAATGAAGGGTTGCAAATTTCCGTATGGAATTGGTATTGTTGCTAAAGGGGGAGAAGTAATTTTGATTAATTTAATAGCACTTCCGTGTCT
>JAKSTK010000157.1 GCA_024402615.1 Treponema sp. | reverse complement strand
ATAACGACAGATTGCTCCTAAAGCGCCACCAAGACCTACAAATAAAAACGACATTTTTCCTCCAATTTTTATGTAAATTCTTACAACTTATCTTCTAAATATAACGTAAAATAATAGTATGGAATATACATCAAATTCAGATAAAATCACACGGGATTATTTTGATTCCCTCTTACTTGAAAGCCGCTATTTAGACAGCGACACTCCTTCTACAAAATTAGAGCTTTTTGGACGTACATTTGATACTCCAATTATGACAGCTGCTCTTTCCCATCTTCATAATACTGCACCAAATGGAATGGTAGTTTACGCTCAGGCAGCAGCTGCTACTAATGCTGTTCATTGGGTTGGAATGGGCGAAGATAAGGAACTGGAAGATATTGTCGCAACTGGTGCCGCTTCCATAAAAATTATTAAACCTCATTTTGACAACAAGGAAGTTTTCCGCAAAATTGAACATGCTATTGGTGCTGGATGTTTTGCGGTTGGTATGGATATTGACCATTCTTTTAAAGCTGATGGAACTTACGACCACGTACTTGGCCTTGATATGAAGCCAAAAACAACTGAAGAACTTGCCGATTTTGTTGCCGCTGCAGGAAAAGTTCCTTTTGTTGTAAAAGGTGTTCAAAGTCCAAAAGATGCAGAAAAATGTCTTAAAGCTGGTTGTGCCGGTATTGTTGTTTCTCATCACCACGGAATGATGAATTATTCTGTGCCACCACTTATGATTTTGCCAGAAATACTTGCCGCCGTTGGTAAAGATTTTCCAGTATTTGTAGATTGTGGAATTGAAAGCGGCTATGACGCATATAAGGCTCTTGCTTTAGGTGCAACTGCAGTTTCGGTAGGCCGCCACCTTATGCCTTTGCTTAAAAAGGGGCCTGATGCGGTGGCAGACCGTTTGAAAGAAATGACTGCAGAACTGGCAGGCGTAATGGCAAGAACTGGGGTAAAAACCCTTGCAGATATGGATTCCAGTGTTATTCATAAAAGGAGCTTCTAAATGAAACTTGGTATTTCTTCATCATTACAACACACAACTCCAAAAGATTGGGCAGCAAAACATGTTGCTCTTGGCTTAAAATGCGTAAATTTCCCTGTAAATTACGAAGCTGGACGGGAAACTTACATGGCTTACAAAGCTGCTGCAGATAAAGCCGGACTTGTAATTGCAGAAGTTGGAGTTTGGAGAAATACCATGGCCGCAGATCCTAAGGAACGGGCAAAATGGATGGACTACGCTGTAAATCAGCTTAAAATGGCCGATGAAATTGGTGCTCTTTGCTGTGTAAACGTTGCCGGAACTCCTCATGGACCTCGCTGGGATGGAGGTTACCGTGAAAATTTCAGCAAAGAAACTTGGGATGCTACGGTAAAAATGGTTCAGGAAATCATTGATACTGCAAAACCAAAAAATACAAAATATTCAATTGAATCTATGCCTTGGATGGTGCCTTCAAGTCCTCAGGAATATGCAAGGCTTATAAATGATATTAACCGCAGTGAATTTGGAGCCCACCTTGATGTTGTAAACATGATTACAAATCCACAGCGATATTTCTTTAATGATGATTTTTTAAAGGAATGTTTTACTGTTTTAAAAGGCCAGATTCACAGCTGCCACTTAAAAGATATTCTCCTAAAAGAAGAATATACTTTCCAGCTTCAAGAATGTGCTTGTGGTCAGGGAACTCTGGATATTGAACTGTTTGCAAAACTTGCCACAGAAGAAAATCCAGATATGCCAATGATTATTGAACATCTTAACACCGA
>JAKSTK010000156.1 GCA_024402615.1 Treponema sp. | reverse complement strand
CCAATTCTTTCCATTGATTCAAAAACTTCATCTACCGGTATAGCAGATTCAATTCCTGCCATTGCCATTTGACTTGCTGTAATTGCATTTACTGCCCCAGCAACATTGCGTTTTATGCAAGGCACCTCTACCAATCCTGCAACTGGGTCACAAGTGAGGCCAAGCATATTTTTCATTGCAAGAGCTGCAGCTGTAGCTATCTGCTGATTTGAACCACCCTCCAAATAGGTAATGGCCCCCGCCGCCATGCTGCTGGCACTTCCAATTTCTGCCTGACAACCACCTTCCGCACCAGAAATACTGGCAATTGTAGCAATAACTTGACCGATTCCTGCAGCCACATACAGCGATTCTACAATCTTCGATTTTATGGGGTGTTTTTCGTCAAAATAGGTTATGAGAACTGCTGGTATTACACCGCAGGAACCGGCTGTTGGAGCGGCAACTATTCTTCCCATGCAGGCATTTGATTCACCCATCTTTACGGCCTTTTCCATTACCATTGTAAGGAAAGTTCCAATAAGACGATTTTCCTGCTTACAGAAGGCTTCTAATTTTGCACCGTCGCCACCACTTAATCCACTTTGGGAACGTAATTCTGGAGAATAAGATTTATCTGCCTGAATCATAGCATCAAGCATCTGTTCCATTTTTACAAAGCTTTCTTCTTCTGTAACGTTACGTTCCCGTACATCATCTTGCATTACAACTTTCCAAAAAGGCAAATTTTCTTTTTCAGCTTGATTTAATATTTCTGCAATTTTTGAAAAACTCACGCTGCATCTCCGCCAAGTAAACTATAGTAAGTAACTTTTTCTACGCCCTCTAACTTTTCCAGCCATTTAAGGGCTTCTTTTGGCACTTCCTGGTCCAGCTCCAAAATCATTACCGCGTTACCTCCACGGTTTGCACGATACAATTGCATTGAAGCAATATTTACAGATTTATGAGAAAGCATGCTAGTAACTTCTGCAACGTGCCCCGGCTGATCTTTGTTATGAACAATTAAAGTTGGATTATCTCCAGAAAAGTTTGCACTAAGGCCATCAATACTGGCAATATTTATTACAGAACCACCTACTGATTCTCCAACAATTTCCAGATATCTTCCGTTTTTACCAGTAAGATTTAACTGCACCGAATTTGGATGGAAGCCTTTTAAGTTTTTCTGACCAAAAGAGATTTTTATTCCCCGCTGTTTTGCAATTTCCATACTTTGGGGGATTCTTGAATCATCTTCTTTCATTCCTAAAAGCCCCGCAACCAGCGCAAACTGAGTTCCGTGTCCTTTGCCAGTTGCAAGGAAGCTTCCATGAAGCAGGATTTCCCCTTTTACTAAAGGTTCTGCCAGCAATTTTTGGGAAACGTATCCAATCTTTACTGCACCTGCTGTATGTGAACTGGAAGGCCCAACCATAACTGGGCCTATAATGTCGAATATATTCATTAGAATCCAGAAGTTGTAATTAATACAGGTTTTCTGCAGTAGTTTAATAATGGTGGAACATCTTCTTTTTTAATGGCTTTAAGCTGTTTTGTACCATCAAAAAATTCGAATTTAATAATCCACAAATCTCCACAATCATTAAGTTCTACAAGCTTAAGTTTTCCCTGTCTTGCTGGTGAATAATAGTCTGAACCATTTAATTCACGCAATTTTGAACCCATAATTGCAAAGCCGAACATCTGCTGAAGGTTATTTGTATCAAAAGTCAATTCCTTCAAAAAGTCTGGATGAAGATTGATATAAACTGGAACTTCAGAAATGCCCCCTGGAATATGAGCTGCATCTGCTGGTACCAGACGGAATTTTCTTGCATCCATATATTCAACTAAATGTACAATTTCAAGGTCATTTACTTTTTCTGTAGTCATA
>JAKSTK010000155.1 GCA_024402615.1 Treponema sp. | reverse complement strand
TTTCCAGAGGGGACAGACCCTAGCGAACAATGTTTCTTCTTGTGCAAAGTATTAAAGCCAGGTTATCTTGGCGGCTTTAAGGGAGTGTATGCTCCACCAAAGGAATATTTTGTAGCAGAAGAAAATCCAGAAGATTTTGAACTCTTCGATGCCGGATTTAGAATGAAATGAAAATCCGGCAAACGGCTGAGTCAAGGCCGAAGAGCGAAGCGTGCCTTGACCAGACGTAGTTGGAGTTCAATCTTAGGAAGCCGCTGGAAAAGCTTAAGCTTCCCGGGCAGTTAGTATAAGTTAAAACAAAAGCAGGCATATTTGAATTGCAGATATGTCTGCTTTTTTATTTAAGGAATTATCGATATATTTTATGGAAAAAAGATGGAGAGAAAATGAAGCAAATCGGTAAAGGACTTACTGCGGAAGTTTTTGAACTTTCGGAAGACAAGGTTATAAAATTATTCAACAAAGGTTATCCAAAGCAGGCTATCCGCAGGGAGTTTAGGAATGCCCGTCTGGTAAATAGTTTCAAAATCAATGGGCCTCAAGCTTTTGAAATGAAGGAAGTTGATGGCCGAACTGGAATTGTTTACGGCTATGTAAAAGGCCAGTGCATTGAATCGGTTTTTGATTCAGGGGTTGATTTGGAGCGGAATCTGCAGGGTTTTTGTCAGCTTCAGAAAAGTTTTTATAATCACAAAAAGCTTTTTATGCTGGATTATAAAACTTATGGTCGGGCTTTGATGGCAGGAAAGGTCAGCGATAAAAAAGAGGCTTCTGAATATCTTAGATTCATAAATAGTTTTCCAAATGCAAATACTGTGGTTCACGGGGATTTTCATCCTCTGAATGTTTTTGTGGAAGAGGATGGTAGCCTTAAAGTTATAGATTTTATGAATATGATGCGCTCTCCAGCGGAATATGATATTGCCAGAACTTACTTTTTGATTGGGGCGGTTTCGGCGGACTTTGCAGAGGCCTATCTTTCGGTAATGGGGTACACCGCGGATGAGATTTCGGGCTACGTAGAGCTTGTGAAATTGTACAGAAAGCTGGAGGGGTAAAGTTTCCTACTGCTGGCTGCAACTGTGATTTTAGGAATCGGGCATATTGGAATTCATTATGGGCATTGGAAGGAATGTAATAGAGGGAATATATGCAAATCAGAAAAGCGGAAGATGTATTAGAATGTAAATTACATGCCTTTGTAGTTGTGTTATAATAAGAATACTTTGGAAAAAAATTGAGACAGGAAAATGGGATGCTGGATTTCTTAATTAAATATCAAAGATTCATAATGCTGTTTTTGCAAGGAATCTGTTTTTTTATTGCATTTTTGATTCTGATTACTAAGAGTTTATGTGCTACAAGAAAAACTGCAATTTTCCTGCTGGAAGTTAGCGCTGTACTTTATCTTGGAGCCCCTATAATTCATCTGACTTATGAAGGAGTTCCTGGAGCAACAGCACGATGGTTTTTGAATATTTCAAAATTTGTAGATTATTTATCTCCATCTCTGATGCTTTTAAGTTTTAGTTTGTATCTGCGGGATTTGCTTTCTCATAAAACAGAGGCGTCAAAAAGAAATAAGTTTTTATTG
Source organism: Treponema sp. (assembly GCA_024402615.1). GTDB lineage: Bacteria > Spirochaetota > Spirochaetia > Treponematales > Treponemataceae > Treponema_D. Next base: position 338 of record JAKSTK010000155.1, on the reverse strand, counting down.
GCATCTGCAGAACTGGTACTTTTAATTGGAGTGATTCTTCTTATAATTTCCAGATTTACAGGCTGGTATTATTTTTATGATGAGTTGAATCATTATCACCGGGCAAAAGGCCGCATTATTGCCACAATTATTCCTGGCGTCTGCATGATTCTTCAGATTATTTGTATCTTACTTAACTACAAGAACATTTCTAAAAGAGTACGAGTTCCTTTAGTTTTATTTCTGATTATTCCTATTTTATCTTCCGTTATTTCATTTAGAACTCACGGTTTTTATGTTACAAATATTTCAACAGTATTCATGGCAATTGTGCTTTATATTTTTGTTGTTATGGATTC
>JAKSTK010000154.1 GCA_024402615.1 Treponema sp. | reverse complement strand
TCACAATTGAAGAAATCAACAAAGAATGTAGAGATGCAATTGTTGAACGCGGTAACTTAATGTTAATCCAGTCATCAGACAAAACTGAACTTCCAAGTGAAGAAGAAATTCTCGAAATCTGGAAAAATAGCACTAACTCTGAAATAACTGCTTATGAAGATGATGTTTCCGATAACCAGCTTATGGTTCGCCCAGCAGCCAAAGGAAAAATCGCCTCATCAAAAGAAATTCCTGAACTTGGTGCAAAAGAATACACATTTGAAAATGGCATCCGCATTATTACAAAGAAAACAGATTTTGAAGCAGACACTATAATTATGAAGGCCGTTAGTAAAGGTGGTACATTCCAGATTAAAGACGCTGATGTTCCTTCTACAACTGCTTGTATCGACTATGCACTTCTTTCTGGTTTAAACGGAATGACTTACAATCAGTTGACTAAAAAACTTAGTGCTTCACAGATTTCATTAAATGCCAATGTCACATCAACTCAGGAATTATTCCAGGGTAACTGTAAAGCAGACCAGGCAGAAATTATGCTTCAGCTTTTAAATCTTATGCTTACAACAGAAAACTTTACAGACGAAGCCTGGCAGACAATAATGCCAATATATACTGAACAGGCAAAAGGTTTTGGACTCCAGCCATTTAATGTTTACAATACAAAAATTAAAGAAATTCTCTTTGGAGATGACATTCGTTATGCTCCATTTGATTTGAATTTTGTTTCAAAAATGTCGCCAGAAACTGCTAAAAAAGTTTACAAAGAAAGATTCGGAAATCCAGCTGACTTTACATATACTTTTGTTGGCGATTTTGATGAAGCAGAATTGTTAGATTTGTGCAGTTACTACCTTGGTACATTAAAAACTTCAAAAAATCGTGAAGAAACTGTTTATAAATATTATAAATTCCCTTCAAAAATCACTACAGAAACAGTAAAGAAAGGAATTGATAAACAGGGTTACGTTTATATGGCCTTTGGTGGAGACCTTCCAGCCGAAGCAGACCTTGAAAAATCATTTAAGGAATCTTTAATTATTTCACAACTGAACGAACTTCTTAACATTAGATTGAGAGAAGTTATTCGTGAAGATAAATCTGGTGCCTACGGCGTAAACGTACAGTGTAGTATTGATGGATGGCCAAAACGTTACCACCTTTCAGAAATCAGCTTTGGTTGTGAACCAGAACGCTGTAACGAATTAGCAGATGAAGTTATTACTCAGATTAAGAAAATTCAGTCTGAACCAATTTCAAAGGATTATATTGAAAAACTTCAGGAAACTGCACGTCGTTCCAGAGAAACAAGTTTAAGAAATAACAACTGGTGGATGAATAGAATTGAAGCTAGTGTTGTACTTACATATCAGCCACTTTGGTTTGCATCTGATATTGAAAAAGCTGTTTCTTGGATTACAGCAGAAAACTTGCAGGCAGCCGCTAAGAAATACTTGAACACTGAAAATTATGTTCAGGTATTCCTGCAGCCAGAGTAATTTAAGAATTTACAATTTCTATCCAGGGACGGGAATCCTTTTTAGCTGGATCTAAACCAAATTTTGCAACAAGGGTTTCCAGGCTGGCAGTAACAATGCTGGCCTCCTGGTCTTCACTTGTAACTTCTATTTCCAAATATGGTAAACCGTTTACTTTTACCAATTCCACATGAAATTCTAAATCTTTAAAACTGCAATAACACGAATATGCAGTTTTCATTTTTCTAAACCAGCAACTGTAACCTGCTTCTTCCAGCAACTGAAGAATTACTTCTGGATGTTCAACCGAAGTTTCATTTTCTTCATTTATTTCCATTCCATTACGGAAAGTTTTTCTTTTTATAGTAAAATATCCATGTCGGTCATTTCCGATTGCTTCTTCACGAATTCGTATAACAGTTGGTTCATTATTTGCTATACGTTCTTCTCTTGTTTTATAACGAGAATAATTTGCATCATTTTTTGTTACAAGAGT
>JAKSTK010000153.1 GCA_024402615.1 Treponema sp. | reverse complement strand
GAAATAAACTCAGTATCTTCCATAGGATTTGTAGGATCCTGATTTGAAAGCTGGGTAATTAAAAGCTTCAAAAAGTCATCCTTTCCTAATTCACTGGAAGTTTTTCTTCCTTCAACTACAAGTGTTTTGTTATAGCTGTTTACCTGATTTTCAACAGCAGCTCTTTCACTTGCGCTCATCTGTGTGTTAAGTAGTTCCATCATTTCTCCTTTACACAATTTTTTAATAATTAGATTAACCAGTGCCTCACAAAGGCGACACTAGTAATCTATCTATCGTCAGTTTATGCAACGATGTTTACAGAATAATTTGAATAATTTTCATCATTCATATATGCTGCATCAAAATCGCCGCTAACTGCTTCTGCAGAATTACCATAAACTTTCTTACCAAGTAAGTTAATTCCATCATTCTGCTGCTCAAAACCAAAATTCTGATTTGAAGAACCGCCGTTATTGAATGCTACATCAAAACTAGCTCCATCAAATCCACTTTTAATAAATGCTTCACGTAATGTTTCTGCATTATCTTTGAAAACCTGCAAGGCTTCTTTACTATTTACAGTAATCTGTCCGCTAACTGTTTTTCCATCCAATGATAAATGAATCTTTACATTTCCAAGGTCATCTGGATGCAAAACTAAATCAATTGTTCCCTGATTATTGTCTTTTAAGATAAGGTTTCCGGCTTTTACAAATTCAGGTGCATTATTCTGAATCTGATTATTAAGCATTGCCTGGAAAGTTGAACCGTCAGCTGCAGCACTCTGATTATTCAAAGCAAGAACATCAGCATTTGCATTCTGATTAAGGTCAATTGTAATCTGTGCAGTATTTTCACCAGTCTGTTTAACTTCAGTAATCTTAAGCTGATCTTTAGAATCAAGTTTAATTTCTTCAGAAGGCTCTGTTCTCATATCCTGAACAGTAATTTTTCCTTCCTTATCAAAAGTTACTTTCTGTTTTTCATTCTTATTTTCAGAAAAATTAAATTCTGAAGTTTCATTTTCCATCTGCTGATTTGAAGCAACATTTATAGCTGTTTCAATCTGAACTTCTGGATTTTCAACCTCTACTTTTACTTCATCAATAGAAACTTTTTCAATCTTCTGATTTACATTCAAGTTTTCTGCAACCAAAACAGGTTCAATAGCAGTTTCTTTTTCAGATTCTTCTTTTTCTGCAAGCTGATTTATACGTGCAAAATCTTTTGATGTAAGTTTTTTTTCAGTTTCTGGAAGCTTTTCTTTTTCTACTTCCTTAACTGCAATTTTCACATCCGATTTAGTATCAACTTTTTCGTCTTTAACTTCTTTTTTTACTTCATTATCAGATTTTTTTTCTTCTACTTTCGAAGATTTTTCTGTTTCTTCTGATTTAGAAATTTCTTCTTCTTTTGTTACAGGCTTTTCTTCCTGTACAGAAGTAGTTTTTTCCTGTGAAGGAGAAGTTTCTTTTACAGAATTATCAGACTGAACAGACTGCAAAATATCTGCAAATGAAACTGTTGAAGTTGTTTTAGGAGAATCTTTTACTGTATTAGATACCTGAAGGTCCTGAAGTTGCTGAGGATTTACTATGATATCTGTGATTGCCTGAAATGACATTTGGCAAATCTCCTTTAAATCGTTGAAGATTTGCCATTATGAAGGATTAGTCCAGGGACTCTGGTTTACTTAACATCTTTCGCTGTATTTCTGCAGCCCGATCAGATGGCATTAAAGATAACCAGTAAGAACCCATAGATGAAGAACCATCAGCGGCTGCCAGTTCTTCTACTTTGCGTAAGACATCAATTACTGTTTGATCGTCCATTGCAACAAGAATATCAACCGCTGCTTGTGGTCTCATACCATTCAGATTTTTAGCAATCTGTTCAACGTTTATATTCTTATCTTCGTATTTTTTTACGGTAAGGTTAAATGTTTTTTCTCTTTCTTCTTGATTTTTTTCACGTTCAGCCAGTTCTGCAGAAACTTCTTCATTCTGTTTTTCAGCAGCTTCTATATCCAATTCACGCTTATCAAGTTCTTCTTTGAATATATCTAAGGCTTCACGCTGTTTGCGGAGACGGTCTTCATCAAGATTTGAAACGAGAGGTTTTGACTGTGTAGCAGTTGTTGAAGTCTGAGGGGATTTTTTTAAAATCTTATATGCAGGAGCAAAAACCGATTTAATATGTACTACACCAAGATGATCAAACCAGAGTAAACCTCCAGCCAATAAAATCAAAATGATTATTAAGAGTACAAATGATTTTCCTAAAGACTTTTTGAACGACATAATTCCCCTCGTTCCAAAAATTATACCATAGAATTATTAATCAATCAAACCGGAAATTGC
>JAKSTK010000152.1 GCA_024402615.1 Treponema sp. | reverse complement strand
GAATCATGTTAGAAGCAACAGAAATAATACCGTCACCACCAGCAGCCATTAAAGGCAAAGTCAATCCATCGTCACCGGAAAGAACAGCAAAATCAGGCTTCTTGCACTTAATCTGACCAATTACTTCCATCATCTGAGGAACTGAACCAGAAGCTTCCTTTACACCTGCAATATTTGGAAGTTCAGCAATGCGAACTAACAAATCTGTTGGAATATTCAATCCAGTACGACCAGCAATGTTATAAACAATAATTGGAATACCAACTTTAGAACAAGCTGCAAAGTGCTGGTAAATACCTTCCTTTGATGGCTTATTGTAATATGGTGTAACAACAAGAGCAGCATCAGCACCAGCCTTCTTTGCTCTTTCACAATATGCAACTGCATCCTTTGTGTTATTTGAACCTGCACCAATAATTACAGGAATTTTTTTACCAGAGGTTTTTTCAAATGCGCGAACTTCTTCAAAAACGATAGCAATAATTTTGTCTTCTTCACTGCCAGGTTTTTCATCCAATGTAGGAGTTTCTGCTGTAGTTCCAAGAGGAACCAATCCGTCAATACCCTGTTCAAGCTGGTATTTGACATTTTTACGGAATCCATCATAGTCCACGTCGCCATTAGCGAGCATTGGTGTTACTAAAGCCGTAAAAGCACCCTTAAAAATGTTCATAAATACACCTCTGTTTATATAATATTTGGAGAATATTTTAATGATTTAATGAGAAAAATTCAATTATTCGGTATTTATTCAGTGGTAGTAAACTTATTTACTGGTTCCGTAGAGAATCATCATCATATACGAATCAAACTCAACAAATAAAATATTATAGATATTTCTGAGGAAGAAAATTCTTAAAACATAATCATCAAAGTGACCGTCAATTTTATGAATTGCTCTTGGCTGTCCAAACTGCTTAGTCATAAGAGAAACATATTTATCTACCAGTTTTTCTCTCATTTCCGAATTTGGATGAATATTTACCATAGAGGATTTAAAATCCATATTGGAATCTAATAATTCAAAATAAAAATCATCGACATCAAGCTGAAGTGCCACATCATCAGAAGTAAAAACTTCCGATTCCATGTAAACATTCATACGATCCTGAAGCTCTTCCAGAATGTCTTTTTCGTTATTTTCACCAATATAAAAAATATGTGTACTGAATTGGGCAGGATATTCACATCCAAAATTTAAAATGCTGTCTCCAGTAATGGCTGTTTCTTCAAGTTCATTTAACTGCTTTTCAATAGTTTCCGACATCACTGACCTCATCTTTACTTACTATTATACACCAAAGTATAAGATATGGCGTAAAAAACTTTTGTTAGTTTATTCAGTGATTTCCGCCGTAACTGTTTCTGAAACTTCTGAAATTCCTACAATCTCTGAAGTTTCTAAAATCTCTTCCTCTGACTTTTCTACTCTATATGCAGAAAAATCTTCACTACACTCCCCGTTATATAAATCCCATACAACAGTTCCAACGCCAATTTCTTCTTCACCAGAGTGCACTACTACATTTTCTGCCATAAGGTAAACTGTTGAGTCTGTAAGCAGAGAACTGATTGAATCATAAACTGCATAATTTTCACTATTTAAACGGAACTCATTAGTTTTTCCGTTGATTTTCAACCCATCCAGAAAAAGCGCTTCCGGCACAGAACCGTTTGTTTCTGCATAAAATGAATTATCAGAATGCAAAATAACTGAATCAAAATTGATTCTCTGATAATCCCCACAGGCTTTTGGCAAATCAAGAATCATAGAAACTTCCATTTCTTTATTGCGGGAGTTCTGTTTAACACTGGTAATTCTACAGTCGCCTTCTTCAAACAGAGAAACTGTTACACTTCTGTCATATTTTTTTCCGTCAAATTTTACAAAAGGATTTGCTACATTAAAATAAAAAGTAGTATTTCCTAAATCCATATCGACTCCACGATATTTTACAGAAGCATTAACAAAAGAAAGTGTTTCATGATAATGGTAAGCTTCTGGTTCCAGCAACTGACTGCAGGTATATTCAACCCCTTTCATATTTACCTTGTATTCACGGGTCGAACCACCAACTGCCCAACTGACTTTGTAACCTGCTTTTCCATTTTCTACCAGAACTGTCTTTTCAAGAACATCTGTTTCAATTGTAACATTCTGCTCTTTACGCACCAGAGTTACAATTCCACTCATACGGATTTCAGGATCATAAAACTTTGTTTTTTTATTTTGCTTTTGCGTAAAACGATAACTGTTTGCTCTAATACTATTTCCATTTTCCGCAATTAATTTAACATCAAGTTTTAATGATTTATCTTCCAGTTTATAGTCAGTACCGACAATTACTTTTCCATAAGGAATCTGTTTTTT
>JAKSTK010000151.1 GCA_024402615.1 Treponema sp. | reverse complement strand
TGCTGCTAAACTTGTTTCTAAACGTATTTAGGACTGGGATGCACCAGTTACAATGCGTTATGACTTTGTAAACTTGAAGGGTGTTCCTGGAAAAATGTCTTCTTCAAAAGGTAAAGTTATTGCTTTGCCAGATGCTCTTGATGTTTACCAGGCTGAAGTTCTCCGCTATATGTTTGCCGGAACTCGTCCAGATACAGAATTTTCAATTTCTTTTGACCTTGATGTTCTTAAGGTTTATGAGGATTATGATAAAACAGAACGCGTTGTTTACGGAATTGATCCTGCTAAGGGTTCTGATGACAAAAAAAAGGAAGAATTCTTCAACAAGGAAAAGAGAATCTATATGCTTTCTCAGCCAGATGGAAAGATTCCTGAAGTAATGCCATATCAGATCACAATCCGTATGCTTTCTACTTTGCTCCAGATTTATTCTGGTGATATTGATAAAGTAATTGCTGCTCTTGGTGATGTAAAACCTGAACAGGAAGAAAGACTTCGCCGTCGTTGTGCCTGTGCATGGTTCTGGATTCAGCATTCTGCTCCTGACTGTGCTCCTGACTTCTGTTTTGCTCTTAGAACTGACGGTTCAAAAGCAGAACTTGACGACACAATGCTTACTGCTGTAAAACGCGTTCGTGATGAAGTTGTTCCTAAGATGGATACTTTCACAGAAGATAAAGCTTGTCAGCAGGCAATGTACGATATTGCTACAGAAATGGGAATTGATGCAAAGGCTTTGTTTACAACTATGTATCAGGTTTTGATTGGTAAAGATCAGGGACCTCGTCTTGGTTCATTCTGTAGAATTATTGGAAAAGAAACTTTATCTAAGATTCTTGCAGTATATTAATCTGAATACATAATTTTTTAGTAGAAGTAGGGTAATAAACAAATTAAGTTTATTACCCTATTTTTTTTTGTAATTTTGTGTAGTTAATATAGATTATAATAGAGATTATTAAGGTTTTCAGATTAATTTGTACAATATATTAACCGATGATATAATAAGATAATTTAGAGAGAGTATTAGTTTATCATCCTGATTGAATAAGAGGCCTATTAATGAAATTAAATGGAAAGTTTTCGTTAATTATCGTGATTACTGTAATTCAGGTTGTTTTCCTCACAATTTTTTCTCTGTACAATACAAAAAACTTTAAGGATATTAAAGACTATCAGAATGTTCAGACTAAGACAGAAGTTGAATTAGGAGATATCATTGATTTTCTTGATAAAGTTGACTACTGGGGTGTTGATGTAACTACTGTTTACTCTGACTTTACTGCAAATAAAAATCGAATTTCTGAATTATTTAATTATCAGTTTACCAATTCAATAACTAAAGAAATGCCTGATACTTTTAATTCTAACTTAAAACAGATTAAAGGTATCTGGAATTTACTGTGTGATTATTTTGTTCCTGTAGAAAATATCCTTTCTCAAATGGAAAAGGTTAAAATTAATCCTGCCAGTGCTTTGAATATTAAATATTACGGAATTCGAGAAACAATGAATGAAGTTTCTGACGAGGGTGTTGAAACTTTAATGGGACTTGTTGGTGAGGCTCATGAAGAAATCAAAAAAATCCGTAAGCAGTATGAAGATTTAACTCGTGTAAATGCAAAATCTTCTCAGATTATTGCTGAAGTTTTGGTTGGCAAAGAAAAACAATTTACTTTCATTACAATTGTTATTGCAGCACTTTCTTGTATTATTCTTTCTGTTTTAATTCTTATAGTTACTACTGGTATTTCAAGACGAATTAAAAGAATTCAGAACATGACTTCTACTTTGTCAAAAAAGGATTTTACTGTTTCTCTTAATCCTGAAGGCAGTAATGAAATGAACTCATTAATGACCAATATTAATAACATGGTTGATCAGATTAATGAATTCTTTATTGTTGTAAAAACTACAGCATCAAAAGCAATTTCTTCCGGATATTCAATTAATGATGCGGCTAACAGTACGGCTGCCGCAACTTCCGAAATTAATGATAACATTCAGAAAATTAATCTGCTGTTTGATAAAATTACAGAAGCCGTTGGAAGTGCAGTTACTGTAATTGGCGAAATGAATCATCAGGTTGATATTCTTGTAGAAAATAACGAACGCCAGTCCTCTGCAATTGAAGAAAGTGATGCTTCTGTAAATGATGTTGTTACTACTCTTGATTTTATTAATACAATGGCAGAAGAAAGAACAAAAAATGCAGAGGAAATGCACGTTCTTATTTCTGATGGTGATAACAAAATTTCTACAACAAGTGATCTTTTACAGCAGATTACAAAACAACTGGATGAAGTTCAGGAAGTTGTAACAATCATTAATACTGTTGCAGAACAGACAAACCTTCTTTCTATGAACGCTGCTATTGAATCGGCTCACGCTGGTGAGGCAGGTAAAGGTTTTGCGGTTGTTGCAGAAGAAATTCGTAACCTGGCAGAAGAAACTTCTGATAATGCTTCCCGTATTGCCAGTGTAATTGATGGAATTGTAAATACTGTAAATACTGCAAATGAT
>JAKSTK010000150.1 GCA_024402615.1 Treponema sp. | reverse complement strand
ATTTGTTATCCAGAGCGACTTCTTTCATGGATTCATACCTGGATTGACAGTAAAATGACAAAGAATATGATTTGTACAATTAAGATGCAGGGCGAAATTAACTGGCCTTTAATTGCAGAATTTGCCCAGATTCCAAATTCCAGGATTGTTCACCTAAATTACAATAAGCACGAGCTTACAATTATCATTCCAAATATTATCTAAAAAATAAAATCTTATTATTTTTCTTATTTTTTCTCTAAAAATGCCGACTATTTACATATATGCCTGCAAATAGTTATGAAAAACCAGACTTTTGGTCTCAAAAAGCGTTTTCCGAAGGTTATCCTGCTCGTTCAGTGTATAAACTAAAGGAAATTGATGAAAAATTTGGAATGATTAAGAAGAATTATACTGTTCTTGATTTAGGTGCCGCTCCTGGCAGCTGGACTACTTTTCTTCTTAGAAAAATGGATGGAACTGGAAAAGTTGTATCCTGCGATTTGAATCCTCTTTCAAAATCTGTAAAAGGGGACAATCTTCTATTTATTCAAGGCGATTTGAACGCACCAGAAATCCGTAAACAGATTAAGGAAAACGGTCCATACGATCTTGTTGTATGCGATGCTGCTCCTAAAACTACAGGAAATAGAACTGTAGATACAGCTCGTTCAGAACAGCTTGTTGAAATGGCTATTTGGTATGCACAGGCAATGCTCAAAACTGGCGGAAACTTCGCAGTAAAAATCTTTCAGAATGGCGACCAGCAAAAGCTTTTAAAATCAATGAGAGAAATCTTTACAACTGCAAAAGGCTTTAAACCTGAAGCCTGTCGTGCAGAATCTTTCGAAACCTATCTGATAGGGGTAAATAAAAAATGAAAAAGTTAAAAAACTGTGCTATAATTAAGTATTCAGAAAGTAAGTTTAATATGGTATTTAAAACAAGAGTTTCAAGAATAGTCGCATCCTCAATTATTTGTTTCTGTTTTGGTATAGGTTTTGCCACTTCGGGACTTTTTGTATTACATACATTTGAAAATCGCAGAGGTGTTGGTGGTTTTGAATCTTCCGCAATGCCTGTTTATGATGATAATCTTTCAGAATTAAATGCTTTGCTTTCAGAAGTTCAGCTTGAAACTTCTGATGTAGTTGCTTCTTCTGTAACTTCCACAGAAACTTTGCCTGTTACATCTCTTACTTACCAGACCTATCGCGTAAAAGCTGGTGATATGATTGGTTTTATTGCCGATGCCTTTGATATTACTCAGGATACAATTATTTCTGTAAATAATATTAAGCAGTCTCGATTAATTCAGCCTGGCCAGTATTTGAAAATTCCTTCAATGCCAGGAATTTTGTATACAGTAAAAATTGATGGTGAAACTCCAGAAACTGTTGCCGAAAAATATAAAATTGATGCTGAAAAATGTGCACTTGTAAACTCTGTTGCAATAAACGCTTCGCTTTCAGCAGGTTCTTCTTTGTTTGTTCCAGATGCAGCTTTGGACTGGGTTACAAGACAGGAAATCAATGGAGATTTGTTCAAAAATCCATTGCGCGCAAGATACTGGCTTTCTTCACCTTATGGTTGGCGAGATTCTCCATTTAATTCTGGCAGTCGTTCCTTCCATGGTGGTATTGATATGGCTGTTGCTTCAGGAACTCCAATTTATGCGGCCCTTGAAGGAACTGTAACCGCTGCCGGTTATAATGCAACTTACGGAAATTATGTAATCATTCAGCATCACTCTGGATATAAAACTTTATACGGACATATGAGTGCAATTACTTGTAAAAAAGGTAACTTTGTTTACACAAATACTGTAATTGGAAAAGTTGGAAGTACAGGTTTAAGTACAGGTCCACATCTTCACTTTACAGTTTACAAGAATGGCCAGACAATCAGTCCGTTCTCCGTACTTAATTAATAAATCTTATAATAACACCCTGTTATTCGTATAACAGATTATTAGTCTCAAACACCTCTTTTTTATGTACTTATAACGCAATGTTATGAGTTAAATAAACACAGATAGGATATATTTAATTCAGAAAATATTTTCAATTATTACAGCACGAGGTTTATTATGAAGAAAAGAATTAAATTTTTACTCAGTCTTGTTATTTTCTCGGTTTGTGTAGTTGCATTAAGCGCACAGTTTATGAATGGCCAGAGAAATGGTTTTAACAGAGATAATAATCAATTTGATTTTGGAGGAAGAGGTGGCTTTGGTGGAAAAGGAGGCTTTGGAGAAATCGCAAAAGAAACTCCAGAATTCTCTCTCCAAGATACTGACGGAAAAATAGATGCCGATTTATATTCCAAGTTCAAGGAAGATACTACCGTTTACATTAATTTTAGTGGCGCAAATGCCACAGTTATTGCCGATAACAATTCAAAGGTTTTTACTGTTACTGCTGAGGGGACAGACCTTACAAAAAGTGTAACAGGCCTTTCAAAAAACATAACTGTAACAAAAGTGACAAATGGTTCTGTTGTAAACGGAAAAACAGTTTCAGATGCCAGTGGTATTACTGTTGAATACAAAGGAACTGAAAAAGTAAA
>JAKSTK010000015.1 GCA_024402615.1 Treponema sp. | reverse complement strand
TCCTTCTTTGTAATTTTAATATTTCCCTGAACAGTTTTTGCGGCCGTAATTACAGTTACAGTGTAATCTCCTTCGGAAAGTGCCATTATTACGGGAGTTCCCGCCAGCTTATTAACTTCCGAAACAAGCTTATCATTTTTGTCACGAATAAGAACTTTGCCTTCCAGTTCACGGGCAATAGTAACTAAGGCTTCCGCATCAGAAAAATCAGAAAGTACTAAATCACCGGAACCAACTAAAGTAATATTGTAATTAGGATGCTGTGGTCCTGCCTGAGTTTCTTCGGTTTTTGACAAAGTATCATTAAAAGCATAGGAATAAAGCTCATTCAAAGTAACCTTTTTATCTTTGTCAGCATCTGCCGCACCGCGCAAACCAGAAACCAGCGCATTTGTAAAGAAAGAACCTTCTACTTCATCAGACTCCTGAGAATATTCATTTTCGGAACTGGAAGAAAGATAAGCATGCCCCTTTACAACAGAAGAATCGTCTATTAAGAATGGTTTTTGCTTAACACCACCTTTTGTACGAATAAAGTTTCCCGAATAACAGGAATCCAGAATTACAACATGAACATCGCTTGGAACATCAGAAATTTTCGCCTTTAAGTCTGAATAATCAAAACGATTTTCACCTAACAGTAAAGAATCTTCATCGGAATGACCAGAATAATAAAACAAAAATTCTGAGCGTCCGTTTGAATTATTGCTTTTAATTTTTTTACTGATATTTGAAATAGCCGCTTCAATTTCTTTTTTTGAAGGATCAATTAAAAGAACTCCATTATTATCAGGAATTCCACCAATTTCCTTCATTGTATTTCTTATAGCTTCTGCATCAGTTCCCGCATATAAAAGATTTGTACGGTTTTTACCACCTCTGTTTGACCCCACATAAACTGCATAACGGTTTACTTCTGCGGCAAAAAGGCAGGAACATAAAAACAGACAGCCTAAAACAATCAATATTTTTTTCATATCTCTCTTCCTATTTTTTCAAAACAAAAGTTGTAAACTGAGTATTTTCCGGCAAATACTTTCCTTTCGTTACTGTTTTTAGCACTTTAAGATTATAGTTTTCTTCCATTTCCTCTGCATCAAATGCAAAAGGTTTTTCAGAAGTTACAAATACAAAGCATTCAAAAGCCGGTGCATCATCCAGTACATAAGAAAAATCCAGCGCAGTTTCAGCCATACCTTTAGAAAGAATTTCAGCCTCAGAACCTTCCGAAGGATAATGACTGGTTATACATCCATTTCCATCAACACTGAAAATATAACCATAATTCATTTCTTTATTTTTATAAGAAATCTGAACACAATCCCCTGCTACCGCTTTTACACCATTTTCTAGTTTTACAATTTCATTTCCTTTTTTCTGGTATACATAAAGCTGGGGCTCAGGACCAGCTTTTCCGTTTCCTTTTATACGTTCTGTAGATGAAATTTCAGAAATTTCGTTATAAACATCATTTCTGGAATTAAGCATAAACGGAAGAATCAAAACCACCGCTATAGCAGCAGCCATTGAACTAAAGGCAATCACCATTTTCTGCATATAGAACCGGTGATTTCTATTTTTACCCGCCGCAAGCTTTCCCATTACCGCAGTTTTCATCGAATCTACAGGATAATCCGCAAGAATTTCTTCATTGTCCTTCTGTAATTCTTCTACGGCAGCTTCCAGTTCCATCTTTCCGTAAGTATCATAATAATCTGCAATATTTTTTTCGCCATTAACAATTTCTTCCAGCAGCTGCTGAGGAATCCTTTTCTTACTAAATTCCATGCTTTTCTCCTGCGTACTTCTTCAGATTTGTAAGACGTTTTTTTATTCCGGAAACCGACATGCCTGTTTTTTTCGCAGTTTCTTCAATAGTATATCCATCTACATAATGTAAAACTGCAATTTCCCGGTCTTTTTCATCTCTCCCTGAAAAAATAAAATCCAGATACATAGAAACATTTGTGATTTCTTCCTGCATGGAAGATGCATTATCCTGAATGATTCCTTCAAGTCCTTCAATGGAAGCTGCCATTCTGTATTTATCTGAACGAATTTTATTCAGACAAATTCTTGTGGCAATTGTAAAGAAATAGCTGGAACAAACTTCCGTAACTCTATCTTTATTTTCCAATACCCGCACAAAAGTGTCCTGCATTGCATCAACCGCCTTTTCTTCATCCTTAAGAAGAAAACGGCAGCGGCGCAAAACCATTGGACCAAACTGGCGGTATAAACTGTCAAAATCTGTACTAGATAATTCCACAATAATTTCCTGTTGTAATAATATAACCTCTGTTATATCTAAAATGGCTACTTCTTTATATTTATTTTTTACATTAAAATAATATAAAACTCAAATCAATACGAGGTTCCTATGATTTCCTTTGACACTAAATCAAAATCTTTCCGTTTAGAAACACCTTCTTCAAGTTATGTTATAACAATTGGAGACAAAGGCCATATTGTGCACACTTATTACGGAAAAAAACTTGGAACAGAAGATGTTTCTTATTTAAGCAGACAGTTTGATTACTATCAGGGAATGGATAAGTCTGTTTTCCGCGAAAAACTTACTTTACTGGATTTTCTTCCAATGGAATTACCAACAGACGGAATTGGAGACTTCCGTGAAACTGCCCTTGCTATTACCAACAGTAACGGAAACAACGGTGTAGAACTTACATATAAATCTTATGAAATCATAGAAGGAACAAAAACACTTTCAGGACTTCCTTCTGTCTTCTCTGCCAAAAATGAAGCTCAAACTCTGGAAATTACCACAGAAGATAAAGTTCTTGGACTTGAAGTAGTGCTTGTTTATACAGTTTTTGAAAATCTTGATGCCATCATTCGTTCTACAAGAATCATAAATAAAGATGGAAAAGCTCCTGTTTACATAAAAAAAGCACTTTCTGTAGCTTTTGATATGGATAATGAAAACTATGATGTAATTACCTTACACGGAAGCTGGGCAAGAGAACGTCATATGGAACGACATCCTGTTCACATGGGAAAACAGGGCGTTGTTTCTATCCGCGGAGAATCTTCTCATCAGGAACATCCATTTATGGCAATTCTTGACCACAATGCAGACTGGAATTCCGGCAATGTATACGGCTTAAATTTTATTTATTCAGGCAACTTTATTGCAGATGCTCAGTTAAATCAGTTCAATAATCTGAGAGTCGTAATGGGAATTAATCCAGAAAACTTCAGCTGGAAACTTAATCCCGGAGAAATTTTTGACACTCCACAGGCAGTACTTACCTTCTCTACAGAAGGCTTAAACGGCATGAGCCATATTTTCCACGATCTTTACAGAGAACACTTAATCCGCAGTCCATATAAAAAATCTATGAGACCAATTCTCATTAACAACTGGGAAGCAACATATTTTGATTTCGATACAGAGAAACTTCTGGACATTGCCCGTGAAGCTTCCAAAGACGGAATTGAAATGCTGGTAATGGATGACGGATGGTTTGGAAAACGTAATGCAGACAACTGTTCTTTAGGCGACTGGGTTGTAAACGAAGAAAAAATACAGGGCGGACTAAAGCATCTTGTTGAAGAAGTAAATAAACTGGGAATGAAATTTGGTATCTGGTTTGAGCCGGAAATGATTTCACCAGATTCAGATTTATTCCGTGCACATCCAGATTACGCTATTCAGATTCCTGGTCGTGAACCTGGTATGAGCCGACAGCAGTATGTTCTTGATATAACCAGAAAAGAAGTTCGTGACTGTGCTTATAATCAGATTGCAGCAATTCTCCGCAGTGCTAATATTGAATATGTAAAATGGGATATGAACCGTCAGCTTTGCGATATCGGATCTGTTGAATTACCTTCAGACCAGATTGGAGAATTTTTCCACCGCTATGTACTTGCCATGTACGAAATGCAGGAAAGATTAATTACAGATTTTCCTAACCTGCTATTGGAAAACTGTTCGGGAGGTGGTGCCCGCTTTGATCCAGGTATGTTCTATTATTCTCCACAAATCTGGTGTTCAGACGATACCGATGCCATTGAGCGCCTTTCAATTCAGGAAGGTACAGCTCTTATGTATCCACTTTCTACAATGGGAGCTCATGTTTCAGTTTGTCCAAATCATGCCTGTGGCCGCGTTACTCCATTCAAAACCCGTGGATACGTTGCACTTTCCGGAACCTTTGGCTACGAGCTGGATATTACAAAACTTTCTCCAGAAGACCGCTGGGAAATTCCAAAACAGATTGCCTTATACAAAAAATACAGCGATTTAGTTCGTAATGGAGATTACTGGAGAGTTGCCAGCTACACAGAAAATAACGAATATGACTGCTGGATGTCTGTTTCTAAAGATAAATCTAAGGCTCTGGTAACTTTTGTTCAGGTGCTTAATCATCCAAATTATAAAATGCGCTTCATAAAACTTGCCGGCCTTGATGCAGAAAGCACTTACAGAGTCTCATATCCTGACGAAGATGCTTCTCAGTTCCCTGCTGTAGAACTTACCGGTAAAACTTTAATGAACGGTGGACTTGCAGTTCGCCGCGATTGGGGTGACTTTCAGGGTAAACTTATTCTGGTAGAGAGAATATAAGGAAGGGGAAGTCTCCCCTTGCGGCTGCACTTTGTTGCAGCCTATCCTCTCTCCTAGGGGAAGATTCCCCTAAAACCCCTGCTCTGAAAATTCTGTAGCAGCTTCTTTTATCATTTTATAACTGAAGCCTGCCTGCATCATTGCTGCAATAAGTTTTTCGTCAGTTTTTCCTTTTTTTACAAATTTTTCATAAGCTTTTTTACAGATTTCCATTTCATCAAATTCTTCAAAAAATTCATTAACTGCCGCAACCGCAATTTCTTTTGAAATGCCTCTACTCTGTAATTCAGAAAGCAGTTTTGTTTTTCCTTCGTAATGATTAATTCTTCTGCTGTTAAGCCAGGCTCTGGAATACCGTTCATCACTTAAATAATTTTTTTCTTCCAGCAAATCCAGTGCTTTTGTAATATATTTTTTATCAAATTTCTTTTCCAACAGTTTTCTGTTTAATCCAAACCGACTCTGTTCAGCTCTTGCCAGATATTCAACAGCCTTTAATTCCACTACACATGCAAAACCTGCATCCAGTAATTCATTAAACTGCTCTTCTGTAAAATCCTTTTCAGGTTCAATAGAATCAAAATCCACTTCATTCAGATATTCCTTTCTAATAAAGAAAGCCGCCCCACTCTCTGGAGCAATCTTAAACATTCCCGGATAAGAAGTTTCACGAATCGATTTAATTACCATAACTTAAACATAATATAAAAAAAATTGCCCCGCAACATAAAAAGTCACAGGGCATAAAAAAAACGCAATTGGAAAACCAACTGCGTTTTTAACTCAAGTTCTATGCAGCTTTCATACAACTGCACTCTGTAAAACAAAATGCAGAAACTGAAAACCACAAGTCCAAACTAACGTTTAGAGAACTGGAATCTTCTACGAGCACCTTTCTGACCGTACTTCTTACGTTCAACCATACGAGAATCACGTGTAAGGAATCCGTTAGCTTTAAGTGCTGTTCTACAATCCTGATCAATCTGTGTCAAAGCACGAGAGATACCATGGAGACAAGCACCAGCCTGTCCGTTAAGACCTCCACCCTGAACGTTGATAAGGATGTCATATTTATTTTCGTTAGATGTAACCTGTAATGGCTGGAGAACAACTTTAACCTGAGCTTCAGTGTTGAAGTAGTCTTTTACATCTTTTCCGTTGATAACGATTTTTCCAGAGCCTTCACGAACGTAAACACGTGCTACAGCTGTCTTTCTTCTACCTGTACCAATAGCAATATTCTTTACCATCTCTTAACTCCTAACTTATACTTCAAGTGGCTGAGGGTTCTGAGCTGCATGTGGATGTTCAGCTCCTGCGTAAATCTTACAATTATCCTGTAAAGCGCGTCCCAAACGTCCGTGAGGAAGCATACCAGCGATAGCTTTCTGAAGTGGTGCTGTTGGATGTTTTTCAGACAATTTTTCGAAAGTCTGAGCTACGAGTCCTCCAACATAACCTGTGTGATGATAGTAAATCTTTTTCTTTTCTTTACCACCAGTTACAGCAACTTTGTCTGCATTGATGATTACTACATAGTCACCCATGTTCTGGTTTTTAGCATATGTAACTTTGTTCTTACCGCGAAGAACTGCTGCAGCTTTTGCTGCTACGCGACCAAGAGGTTTTCCTGCTGCGTCGATTACGTACCACTTACGTGGCTGTTCGTATTCTTTTACGAAAATAGTATCCATAATGATATACCTTGTTATAAAAAAGTTTATCTTGCAGTCTACAAACCTTTGCATCTGATTTGTACACTACCTAAGAATCTAAGATGAGCAGTCCAAGATTCCTATACGGGGTAAAATATCTTACCTTTTTTTGACATATAGTGTCAATATCTACAGTAATTAGAAATAATAAATAATAGAAGAAATAAATTAATCTTTAGAACCTTCGAAATCATTTTCTGCTTCCTGAGCTTCTTCAATTTTTGCTTCTTTTTTATCTTTAATATCTGCCGCTCCAACAAAGAAACAAATCAATCCTATAAAAGCGGACAAAACAGGTACACAACCTTTTAAAAAGGCAATTACCTCTGGTCCCCAGGCAAGAGGCCCCATTGGCAATACAGAAAAAATTGTAAAAGCAATCAGAACAATTCCCACAAATATCGTAATCATAATAATCTCCAGATAACTTGTATTCTTACAATGTAAATAAAATAGGTATTTCTTTCAAGTTTTGTTTTTTTTCTGTTTATTTACTATAATATTCAGACCATGAAAAAAAATGTTTGTTTAGAAGCCTTTAAAGTTTCAATTCCTGTTTTATTTGGATACATTACCTTAGGAATTGCTTACGGCATTCTACTTTCTGAACACTATCCCTGGTGGCTTGCATCTCTTTCCAGTCTTACAATGTTTGCCGGTGCAGGCCAGATTATGGCAGTAGGATTATTTGCGGCCGGCACTCCCCTTACAGCAATTTTAATTACAGAACTTTTATTAAATATCCGTCATATTGTTTACGGACTTTCCTTAATCACAAAATTCAAAGGAACTAAAGCCTGGAAACCTTATTTAATTTTTGGACTTACAGACGAAACCTATTCCCTGCTTACAACCTGCGAAGTTCCAGAAGGTGCAGACAAGGGAACTTTTTACGGTTTAATTACCCTTTTTGATCAATGCTACTGGTTTACAGGAAGTACAATCGGTGCGGTAGCAGGAACTTTAATTCCTTATAATCTGGAAGGAGTTGATTTTGCCCTTACAGCACTCTTCATTGTCCTTACCATCGAACAGATTAGAAAAATTAAAAGTCTGGTGCCTTCTTTAATCGGAGGGACAGTTACTTTACTCATGGTAATTTTGTGGAAATTCAACATCATAAAAGATGCCAACAACATTCTTATTTTTGCTTTATGTACAGGAATTCTTGTCATAGGTCTTGTAAATGGAATTCAGGAAAAACTCAAGAAGCCGGCAGAAACCGAAGCTGAAATTGAACAGGAGGAAAACAATGAATAACGAAACAGTACAGCTTTCTATTCTTGCTGCGGTTACAGCAACCTTGTGTTCAATGCTGGTTATTTTTCTTGAAAGAGCATTTCCATTTATTCTTTTTTCCAGAAAGAAACCTCCAAAGATTATTTCCTTTATAGAAAAATACATTCCTCCAATGGTAATGGCCGCTCTGGTAGTTTACTGTCTAAAAGGAATCAGCTTTGGTCCGGGAGCCTCAAACATGGTAAATTACCTTCCATATTTGGCTGCCTCCGCCATAACAGTAGTAATTCACCTGTGGAAAAGCAACGCATTATTCAGTATTTTAGGCGGAACTATAACCTACATGATACTGTTAAAACTCTTGTAAAAATTATTTAAAAAATAACGCAAAATAAAAAAATTATTTATTGACTAAAAGCAATATATATTGCATTTTATCGATTAGATAAGAAAAAATGTGCATCTGCATGTTTTTCTAATTCATCGGACATCTGATGTCTGATAATTATTTTTGTATCGAGGTTATCTGAATGAAAGCAAGTCAGGTTACCATTGATCATGTATCCAAAAGATTTGGCGACTTTGTCGCTTTGGATGACATCAACTTTGTAATTAACTCGGGTGAATTCTTCTCACTTCTTGGACCTTCTGGATGTGGTAAAACCACTTTACTCCGTATTATTGCAGGTTTCGAATTTCCTGATGATGGAGCTATTCTTTTTGATGACAAGAATGTACTTCCATTTCCACCAAACAAAAGAAGCTCTAATACAGTTTTCCAGACATATGCATTGTTCCCTCATATGACAATTTATGAAAATGTTGCATTCCCTCTGAGACTGAAAAAAGGTAAAGAGAAACTTTCCAACGAAGAAATAGATAAAAAGGTTCGTGAATATGTTCATCTTGTTCAGCTGGACGAACATATCAACAAAAAACCAAGTCAGCTTTCCGGCGGACAGAAACAGCGCGTTGCCATTGCCCGAGCTCTCATTAATGAACCAAAAGTACTTCTTCTTGATGAACCTCTTTCTGCTCTCGATGCTAAACTTCGTGCTAACCTTCTCATTGACCTTGACCGTCTCCACGACCAGATTGGCATTACATTTATTTATGTAACTCACGACCAGTCAGAAGCATTGTCAGTTTCAGACAGAATTGCTGTTATGAATCACGGACATGTTCTTCAGATTGGTACTCCATATGAAATCTATGAAAGTCCTGCAACACAGTTCGTTGCACAATTCATTGGCGAAACAAATCTTTTTGACGCAGAAGTTGTTGACTGTGTACCTCATAAAGATATCAATGGTAATGATGACTATATGGCAACCCTTTCTGTTCCTGAATTAGGAAAACAGGCTCCATTAGCCAGCGATACAGCCGCAGAAGCAGCTTTGGACCGTTATATGCAGGTTACAGACTATGACTTTACACAGAAAGGCCAGAAAGTTGCATTCACAATCCGTCCTGAAAAAATCCGTATTACTCTGGAACCTCCTTCAACAGGTGGAAGAACAGACATTAACGTATTCAGCGGTGTTGTAGAAGAACCAATTTATTCTGGTTTCCAGTCAAAGTTCTATGTAAAGCTTGATACAGGTAAAATCATCAAGGTTTACAAACAGCACACAGACTACATGGACGACGGTCCAGTTATTCAGTGGAAAGACAAGGTATATGTTTCCTGGTCTGCAGAAGACGCCTACATTGTAGAGGACATTAATAAGTAATGGAAAAAAACACTAAACCTAAGCAGAGTCTGCAATTAAAACTTGCAGCTAAAGCTCATGCTGCTAAATATAAAAAAGCAAATCCAGGACCACTTTATGCCTGGCCAATGGGTTTGTGGTTTACATTATTCTTTGTTGTACCAATCGTAATCATTGTTGCTTATTCTTTCATGAAAAAAGACATGCACGGTGGTGTAATTAAAGAATTTACATTTAATGCATACAAAGCAATTTTCTCAAGAGATGCTGATACAGGAAAATTCATTTATCTTCCTATCATTATCAGAACTTTATGGATGACTTTGCTTTCTACTTTAGTTTCAATTATCATTGCCATTCCATGTGGATATGCCATTGCCCGCAGTAAGTATCAGACTTTACTGTTGATTCTGGTAATCATTCCGTTTATGACAAACTCATTGATTCGTATTTTTGCATGGCAGTCTATTTTAGGAGATGAAGGTCTGTTAAATCAGATTTTCCACTTCTTTGAATGGCTGTGGCACTGCATAATTTTTGACAAAGGCTGGGTATTCACACCACACAAATTTATGTATACAAAAGCCGCAGTAATTATTGTAAGTATTTACATGTATCTGCCTTATGCCATTCTCCCAATTTTTACTGCTGTAGACCGTTTTGATTTCTCATTACTGGAAGCAGCGCGTGATCTTGGTGCTACAAAAGCAGAATCTATGTTCAAAATTCTCTTACCAGGAATCAGAAGTGGTATTGTAAGTTCATTAATCTTTACTTTCATTCCTATCTTCGGTAACTATACAGTTCCACAGCTGGTAGGTAGTACAAAGAGTTATATGCTTGGAAATATTATTATGGACCAGATTCAGAAGGCTCGTAATCTTCCATTGGCATCTGCATTCTCGGTTGTTCTTACAATCGTTACAATGTTTGCAATCCTCTTTATGCTGGCTTCTGACAAAAAAGATCAGATGCTTAAAAAAGTTTCTAAAAAAGAAGATTCTGGGGTTCCAGAAAAAACAACAGTTACAGCACCTGCTGCAGCTGATACAAATACAGGAAAGGAGGCTTAATTATGGAATTATTTGCAAAACTTATTGTTGATAAACTTCATCATAAAAAAGCTTCAGAAAATGCAAGACATGCAAAACGCAGCTGGAAAAAAAGAAATCAGCCTGTATCTTCTTCAAAGATTGTACTTTGCCTTTCTTTTGCATTCCTTTACATACCTTTATTTGTAATTATTTTCTTCTCCTTTAATAAATCTGAAGGTTCTCATTTTTCTGGAGTTTCTTTCAGATGGTATGAAGAATTATTCCTTCATTCTGGAGAATTGTGGATGTCATTGCTTTACAGTGCTATTGTTGCCATTGTTTCTGCAATTATTTCTACAGTTTTGGGAACACTGGCTGCAATTGGTATCAGCTGGTATAAGTTCCTTGGAAGAAATTACATTAAATCTATCAGCTTTTTACCAATGGTTTTACCAGAGGTAATCATGGGTGTTTCTCTTTTGATTTTCTTAAGCGGAATCCACATGAATTTAGGATTGATTACAATTATTATTGCACATACAACTTTCTGTCTGCCATTTGCTTATCTTATGGTAAGTTCCCGCGTAGACGAATTCGATTACTCAATCATCGAAGCAAGTCATGACTTAGGAGCATCTGAATCACAGACTCTGTTTAAAGTTATTATTCCTGCAATTATGCCTGGAATTATGAGTGGTTTCATGATGAGTATCACACTTTCCATCGAAGACTTTGTAATTACATCTCTTGTAAACGGAAATGTTGAAACACTCCCTATCTTTGTTTACAACATGATTCGTCACGGAGTAAGTCCAGTAATTAATGCACTGTCTTTTGTATTAATCCTGATTATTTGTGCCATTGCAATTATTTTAAGAAAGAGTCTTAAAAGCTTTGCTGCTGCACACTAATAAAAAATTAAAAGAATATCATTATCTTAAGGAGCTTATTTATGAAAATTATTACTAAATTGGCTTTAGGCGCTGCAATGATTGCCGCTGCATTCTCTTTTATGTCTTGCGAAAAAAAGCAGACATTAAAACTTTACAGCTGGACTTACTACACTCCTTCTGATGTAGTAAAAGCCTTTGAACAGGAATTTGACTGTAAGGTTGTTGTTACAGAATACGATTCAAATGAAACCATGTTTAATAAACTTGTAAACGGTGGTGCTAAAAGTTTTGATATTGTAGTTCCTTCACAGGATTATGTATCTATCATGATGGCAAAAGGTATGCTTCAGCCAATTGATCAGACAAAATTTACAAACCGTAAGCTTATTAATCCAAAACTTCTTGAAAAAATTACTTACGACCCAGATATGACATATGCAGTTCCATATTATTTTGGAGCTGCAGGTATTTCTGTAAACAAAAAGAAGGTTACTAATCCAGATTACGAACGCACCTGGAATATTTTTGCAGATCCACAGTTCAAAAACCACGCATCTGTAATGGATGATTACCGTGAAGTAATCGGGGACAGCCTCACTCATCTTGGCTACAGTGTTTGTACAATAAATGATGCAGAACTTAAAGAAGCAGTAGATTTCCTTAGAACACAGTGGATGCCAAACATTGTAAAAATTGATGCTGAAGGTTTCGGTAAAGACTTTGCCCGCGGAGATTTATGGCTTTGTCAGGGATATGCAGAAGTAATTTACGGTGAAGTTCCAGAAGCAGAATGGGATTCTACAATTGATTTCTTTATTCCGGAAGAAGGTGGTCCATCTTATGTAGACAGCATGTGTATTCTTAAGGATTCAAAAAATGCTGAACTTGCATCAGAATTCATCAACTTTATCCACCGCCCAGAAAACTATGCTAAGTTCCTTGATTTCTTCCGTTTCCCTTGCTACGTAAACCAAGAAGCAGAAGCTTATATGACAACTACTCCAATGTACCCTGCAAGTGCTTTGGAAAACTGTGAACTTAAAAATGATCTTGGTGATTACCTTGAAAAATACTTTGCACAGTGGGAAAAAGTTAGAATTTCTAACTAAACTTAAAGCTTAAGTTCCACATACCGAAAGCGGCCCTCCTGGACCGCTTTTTTTATTTCTTTTTCCCGGGAAGAAAGTTTTGACTCTCCGGTTTTAATCTCAATCAAAAGTATCTCTTCTACTTTATCTGATTCTTCCAGGCCTTTAAAAGCTACATAATCTACAGGTTTTCCAAGAAATTTAGCATCTGCAGGATTGCATGGAAAATTTTCATTAAAAGGCGCAAACTGTTCCGCCGTCTGACCTCCCCTCACCGCTTTTGAACGCTTAAGAGTATCTTTCCGAATATTCTTTAATTTAATATGAAATCTTATCTGCTGAATCACCAGTACTAATAATAAAAAAACTATTGCAAAAGCCAGAACCAATGGATTAGAAAAAAACTCTTTAATATTCATAGAATCATTTTATTCTTAAAATGGAAAAATAACAAACAAAAGGGACAGAGTAAATCGTTTGCATACAAAAGGGACAGAGTAATTTGTTCGAGATAACTGTTCATTCCCGTAACAACCTTCCGATAATTTTGTTAACATATAAAACTCAAACAAAAGGGACAGAGTAAAATGAATAAAACACAGAAAATATTTACATCTTTTACTGCATTCTTTTTATTAGCAGCCAGTGGATTTGCAGACAACGGCATTCAATTTGAATTCAAACATAAAAAGGGCGATGCTTACAGTTATATTTCTACTGTTGAAGAAGATGTTTTTTATAACGGATATTTGAATCATCATGCCCAGATTATTAACCGCATTTCCTCTACCGTAGAAAATGCAGCACCAGACGGACAGGGATTCATTTACGCAAACTATATGACAACCGAAGATTCTGTCTCCAACCGTTCAGGCCGTCATCTGGTATGGGGAGAAGATACAACTTCCGTATTTGCCCGAAAGAAAACCGGAGAACTTACCATTTCGGATGATATTTTTATGCCAACCGTAAGAAATGTCCCTGTGTTTCCTGGTAAAAAAATCAAAAAGGGTGAAAGTTGGACAGCCATTGGAAAAGAAGTCCAGGACATGCGAAAACCATTTAATATGAATAAAGCACTGGTATTTCCTTTTGAAGCAAACTATACATACACAAAAGATGAAACTGTGAACGGAAAAACTTTTAATGTAATTGAAGTAAATTATGATTTCCAATATCAGAATACAGAAGCAAATCTTGAAGCCGGAGAATTACTTTATGCTTCGGTAGGATATTCAAAACAGACTTTATACTGGGACAGTAAAAAAGGCTTGCTTGATCACTACAATGAAGAATTCCAGATTAAAATTCAGGACATAAACGGGAATATTTTTGTATTTCAGGGAATTGCCCACGCAGAAATTACAGAATATAAATCTCTGAATGATGAAACCAATGTACAGCTTTTGCAGGAAACTCTTGATGATATGAAATTAAATGACATCACTGTAAAAAGAGGCGATAAAGGTTTAACCATCAGTATTGAAAACATTCAGTTTGAACCAGATTCAAATATTTTACTTGATTCTGAAAAAGTAAAAATTCAGAAACTTTCAAAAATCTTGAATCAATATACAAATGATCTTCTGATTACCGGCCATTGTGCAGAACGAGGAACTGCAAAAGCTAGACAGAAACTTTCTGAAGAACGAGCTGAAGCAGTTGCCTCTTACCTTGAACAGTTAGGAGTCCGTGATGAATATCATCTGTTTACAAGAGGAAAAGGTTCAACAGAACCAATTGCCACAAATAGTACAGAAGAAGGAAGAAAGAAAAACCGCCGTGTAGAAATTACAATTATGGATTAATTTTCTTTACCGGTCTGTAATTTTCCTTTCCACAGAAAATTTCCTTCTACCACTTTTCCACTTTCTTTAAGCTGGGTAACAATATCTACGGAATCGGAATGAGTCCAGACATTGAAGCCCAGTTTTTTATTTAACGCATAGTTTTGTCTTACTGCAATCTCGTCTTCCAGTTCCTGTTCTGTATATAAGTGTGGATTTCTTTTTACGATTGTATACGCATCTTCCCAGTCTGCAACAAACCGTTCTTTATCCATTTTTCGAAGAGCCTTCCATCGCTGGAATTTCTTCAGATTCTCCAAGTCTTCTCTTTTTTTCCGTTCATTGCAAATATCACAGCCACTGCAGACTGTCTGTTCTGCTCCCAGCACATCCAGTAAAACCTGACGACGACATTCCGTAGTTTCTGCAAAATCCCGCATAGCTGCCTCTCTTGAACCTGATTTACAAGCCTTATACTTCACAGAATCCCCAAGACTCCACAGCAAAATAGCTTTTGCTACACTGCCATCACGTCCACCTCTTCCCGCTTCCTGTAAATAAGCTTCAGCCGTAGCAGGAGGTTCAATATGAACTACAGTTTTTATATCTTTTTTATCTACTCCCATGCCATAAGCACAGGTGCTGCAGAGAATTCCATTTTTACTGTGATAGAACCAGCTTTCTACCTCATCCTTTTCTGATTTGTCTAAGCCCGCGTGATAAAATCTGGCAATCCCGTCACCAAAACACGCATTTAATTCCCGAGCCATATCTTCTGAATTATTTCTTGTACCGCAGAAAATAATCATAGGTCGCAGTTCGGTTAAAGCCAGTTCCAAAGCCATTTTCTTTTTTGCAGTACTTTTACGAACAAAATAATGAATATTCTTACGGTCACTTTCGCTGCGGACAACATGAGCTTCACCGTTAAACAAAATCTCCCCGATTCGTTTAAGCACTTCAGGAGATGCTGTTGCTGTAAATGCAGTAATTACCGGCGGTTGAAGAGTATCCAGGACTTTCCCCAAATCCAGATAAGCGGGTCTAAAAGAATCTCCCCATTCCGTAGAAATATGAGCCTCATCTATAGCGACATGTACAATTCCACATTCCTTCAACTGATTTAAAAGTGTTTTATTTTTCAGTACCTCAGGATTTGCAAGAATGATTTTAGCCCCTTCTCTAATTTTCTGAAAATTTTCCTGTCTTTCTGTTTCACTCTGCCCTCCCCGAAAAACAACACAACCAAGGCTACCTTCTTCCATTCGCCGCTGCTGGTCAGTCATTAAAGCAAGCAAAGGATAAATCACCATAGTCGGGCCATCAAAAAGTAATGCAGGAATTTGAAAACAAAGCGATTTCCCAGCTCCAGTTGGTAAAAGAACAATCTGTCTTCCTCTGCAAAAGGAATCTTCATTCTCCGACTCAAATCTTGCTTTTTCTTCCAGAGAAAATTCTTTTATTTGCCTGTAATATTCATAAGCTTCCAGAATATTCGCAACCACAAGTCTCTGCCAGGGATAAAGATATTTTATCCCAAAGTTTTCATACGCCGCCAGCGAAACCGGATCTTCCTGATAGAGCTCCGGTTCACAGTCAATTCTTATTGTATCTTCCATACTCTATTAATAGCCGAAGATGATAAAAAAACTGCAATTTTCGGGAAAAGATTTTTTAAAACAAAAGGGACAGAGTAAATTGTTTTTCCAAACAATTTACTCTGTCCCTTTTGTACTATCCTCCGTCAAGACTACGCCTCTTCGGTGGATTCAGTTTGCTCTGTCCCTTCTGTTTGAGGTGCAGGAGCTGGAGCTGCAGCAATCACTTTATTTTTCTTATTTTTACGGCGACGTGGCTTTTTTACATAGTTTGTAATATATTTAGCAATCTTTATTACAATAAACATTGCCACAACCGTTACTATTACACGCCAATCCTTAAGAACACTTAATAATACTGGAAACAGATTTTTGAAGTTCATACTTTCTATATCGGAATAATCCGGAAGAAGTTAAATTTATATATACACAAAAATTGCATTTCATTAAAATAATCCCCATGATTGGAATTGTTGATTACAACGCCGGCAACATTACAAGTGTTGAACGAGCTCTTAAAAGTTTAGGTATTGAATACATTCGTTCAAAATCACCTTCAGAATTAAAAAACTGCGACAAGTTGATTTTTCCAGGTGTAGGTGACGCTGCCTATGCTATGGTACAGCTTAAAGAAACAGGTTTTGACGTTTTTCTAAAACAGTGGACTGCCGCAAATAAACCTTTACTGGGTATTTGTCTTGGTTCACAGATTATTTTTAACTGGTCTGAAGAAGGAGACACAAACTGTCTTGGTCTTGTACCAGGAAAAGTAAAACATTTCCACACAATTGGCGGAAAATCTTTCACAGAAAAAGTTCCTCAAATCGGATACAACAATCTTACACGTCAGCATGGAGAATGTCCTGTTTTGAAAGATGTTCCAGAAAATGCAGATTTTTACTTTGTTCATTCATATGTAATCTGCCCCGAAAATGATGAAGTAGTAAAAGCTTTTGCAGATTATGGTGTTAAAGTACCTGCTGTTATACAGAAAGGTAATCTGTTTGCCTGTCAGTTCCATCCAGAAAAATCTGGTCCTAATGGTCTGAAGATTCTTCAGAATTTCTGTAATCTTAATAACTAAGGGGAACTGATATGCTGAAAAAAAGAATTATTGTTTGTCTTGATGTAAAAGATGGTCGTACAACTAAAGGCGTAAAATTTCAGAATAATATTGATATTGGCGATCCTGTTGAAATGGCAGCTGAATACTATCGTCAGGGGGTCGACGAATTAGTATTTTACGATATTATGGCTTCTGCCCGTGGTCGTGGTCCTATTCTTGATTTGATTTCCCGTGTTGCTTCCCAGGTATTCATTCCTTTCTGCGTTGGCGGAGGGATTGGTACTATTGAAGATATTCGTTCTACAATTCTTGCTGGTGCTGAAAAAGTTTCTTTGAACAGTCAGGCTGTAAAAAATCCTGATTTGATTCGTGAAGGAGCTAGAATTTTCGGAAATCAGTGTATTGTTCTTGGAATGGATGCAGCCCGCGACGCAGAAATGCCTAGTGGTTATAGAGTGTATATTAACGGTGGTCGTGTAAAAACTGATCTTGATGCTCTTGAATGGGCAAAAAAAGCTGTAAGCTTAGGAGCCGGCGAAATTGTTCTTAATGCTATTGATACAGATGGCATGAGAAACGGCTACGAAATTCCTATTACTAAAATGGTTTCAGAAGCTGTTCCTGTTCCTGTAATTGCTTCTGGTGGTGGCGGAACTCCACAGCACCTTGTTGATGTTCTTACAGAAGGAAAAGCTGATGCTGCTCTTATTGCCAGTATGGTTCACTCTATGGGCTACACTATTCCTGGCATTAAAGGTGAATTGCAGAAAAAAGGCGTTCCTGTACGATTATAGGGATTATCCACCATTAAATAAAAATACATTATAAACTCTGTGATAATATTGCTATCACAGGGTTTTCTGTTATAATCAACACCAATAAAATTAAAAAAGTTTGATTGTTCGTTTAAAAAAGTTTTTTTTAATTTCATTTATGCGAGGTAAAACGAATGAAAAAACTCTCTTTTCTGTTAGCTGGATTATTTATTATTTCAGCTCTTTCTTTCACAGGTTGTAAAACCGATTCTGGCGAAGACGACAAAACTGGCAACACAACAATTCCAACAAAAAAAGAAACCGTCTACACAATTGATGCAGGAACTACAACTGCAGGTGGCAACTGGAATATTGTTGCTATTAGTCTTCAGGATTTTGCAAACCAAACAGTAAACATTGATTTTTCTGCAGATATGAAAGTTGAAAACACAGGCGATTCTGCAAATATCATGTGGTCTGTTACTGCAAAAGATGCAGAAGGCGGAGCTACTTATCCGACAATTGCTTCTAAAGAATTTGCTGCTGGAACTACAGACTGGACTCCAGTTTCTGGTACAAGAACAAATATTATTCTTAATGACGGACCTTCAATCTACATCTCAACTTATGAAATTACTCCAGAAAATCTTAAGATTAGTTTGAAATCAATTAAGATTGTAGTTACAAATACTGCTGATTCAACAGATACAAACACATATTCAGAAATTGAAGTAAAAGATGGTATTACTAAAGAAACTATAGAAGTTGAACTTGGTGATTGGCTTGATTCTGCTGTTCCATCATTAAAAGATACTTACAAAGATAAGTTTGACTCAATTGGTATTGCCTGTGAATACTCTTCATGGAATGGTGTCAAAGAACTTTCTGTACAAAGTGTTAGAGATGGTCTTGCAAAACATGCTGATTCTGTTTCTATGGGAAATGAATTTAAGCCTGACGGATTCTTTGGATATCAGTGGACAGGAACTGGAAAAGCTATGGTAGATTTTACTGCTTCAAACGGTTTAACTATTAAAGTTCCAAAAGACCTCCAGTACGACACACAGGATAAATGTCTTGCAGCATGTAAAGAAGCTGGATTAAAAATGAGAGGACACGTCCTTGCATGGCATGCACAAACCCCAGAAGCTTTCTTTACAGTTGATTACGCCGCTGCAAAATATGATGACGCAACAACACAGAACATTCTTACAAACAGAGTTTCAAAAGAAATAATGCAGGCTCGCCTTGAATGGTACATTAAGACTGTATTGAAACATGTAGCCGACTGGGAAGCTACAAACGGATATCGCGCTATTTGGGCATGGGATGTATTCAATGAAACAGTTGCTGACGATGCAAGTGCAACAAACTGGGTTCGCGGATCAACACCAGGAACAGAAGACAGACCTCCTGCAGTTCCTGCCGTAAACCCAGGGCCTTGTGGATCAAGATGGTATCAATGTTATGGCGATACAGACTTTATTGTAGACGCTTTCCGTTTTGCTAATGCTTATGCACCTGCCGATGTAAAACTTTGCTATAACGATTACAACGAATACATGAACTACGATGACAGCTTAAAGACAGACGGAATTATGAAATTAATCCAGCTTGTAAAAAATGGTGAAGCAAAAACTATAAATGGAAAATCTGTAAAACCAAGAATTGATGTTATGGGTATGCAGTCACATGTTGGTGTTAGTTGGCCAGGAGTTAGTGGTTACGAAACTGCATTGAAACGCTTCCTTACAGAAGTAGATGTTCATGTAACAGAACTTGATATTGCCTGTACAACCGAAGCAGAATCAGAAAAATGCTGGTCTGATTATTTCAAAATGCTTCAGAAATACGGAAACGGTTATTCTGGAGACCACAAAATTACTAATATTACAATCTGGGGTATTAATAATAAAACTTCATGGATTTACAAAGGTGATGTAAAATATCCAGTTCTTTTTGAAGATTACTACCCTACTGTAGCCTTCTGGGCAGTAATTTCCGCTCATAAATAACTTGTTAGTTTTTAAGAAATAATTCTTAAGAAATCAAACGGATTTCTCGTTACGGGAAATCCGTTTATTATTTAACAAACTCTATAGGAGAACTATTAAAATGAAAAAAATTATACTTGCAGCACTCTCTGCACTTGCATTGATTTTTACATCCTGTCAGGTAGGTTCCAATGATGAAGTTGAAACAAATTCTTACACTGAACCAGATGTAACTGTCAGCGGAGCAACTTTAGAAGAAGGAGCTTTTGCTTATATTTCTTATAATCTTGCAGAATATGCAGGAAAAGCAATTTCCGTTGATTTAACTGCAGAAATGAAAGTTATCAACAACGGAGAATCTGCTGCAAACCTTATGTGGCAGCTCACAGATGTAGGAAGCTATCCTATTATTACAAGTAAATCCTTTCCTGCCGGAACCAGTGACTGGGTAAAAGTAACAACTTCTTCTTCCAATGCAAAGAACACTTATACAGCAGGAGCAGACACTGTTCTTTATTTATCAACCTATGGCACTACCCCTTCAGATTTAGAAATCCAGCTTCGCAATGTTGAATATAAAATCACTTCTTCTGCCTTAGGTGGAAAAGATTGGATGGATGAATCTGTTCCTTCAATAAAAGAAACTTACTCTGACACCTTTGAATATTTTGGTATTGCCTGCGAAAACAACTCTAAAGAACTGGCAAACGAAAATACCCGCAAAGGAATTGCAAAACACGCAAATTCTATCACTATGGGTAATGAATTCAAACCTGACGGTTTCTTTGGCTGG
Source organism: Treponema sp. (assembly GCA_024402615.1). GTDB lineage: Bacteria > Spirochaetota > Spirochaetia > Treponematales > Treponemataceae > Treponema_D. The sequence continues at coordinate 7,899 of JAKSTK010000015.1, read as the reverse complement.
GGATTTAGCGGAGAAACAGTAACTCTGGTAGATTTTACAGACTCAACAGGAAAAAAATTTAAAGTACCAGAAACATTAAATTATTCTACGGTTGATGCTTGTCTTGCTGCCTGTAAAGAAATGGGGGTAAAAATGCGCGGTCACGTACTTACCTGGCATTCCCAGACCCCTGATGCCTTCTACGCAGAAAACTGGATTGCAGATGTAACTACAACAACTGATCAGTATGGCCGCAAATCTACAGAAAGCATTAAAAATCTTGTAGACAAAGAAACAATGACTGCACGCCACGAATGGTATATCAAAACCGTATTAAATCATGTAGCAGAATGGGAAGCAGAAAATGATTACCGTGCAATCTGGGCTTGGGATGTAGTAAACGAAGCAATGGCCGATGATTCAGGTAATACTTACACCGGTTCTAACCAGAACTGGCTCCGAGGTTCTACAAACGGAACTAAAAACAAGGGAGCTGCTGCTGGTGGTTCTTTCTGGTATCAGATTTATGGCAATGAAGAATTTATCATCAACGCATTCCGTTTTGCCAATGCTTATGCCCCTTCCGATGTAAAACTTTGCTACAACGATTACAACGAATATATGAACTACAACGGCGGTTATAAAACAGATGCTATTCTTCACTTAATTGACCTTCTCCAATCAGCAGAAGCTAAGACAATTAACGGAAACTCTGTAAAACCAAGAATTGATGCAATGGGCATGCAGTCTCACGTTGATGTTGAACAGCCATTCCCAAAGGTTTCAGATTATGAAGCAGCATTAAAGAAATTCCTTAATAAACTTGATGTTCATGTAACAGAACTGGATATTGTAGCAAATACAAAAAGCTCTGCTAAAACCGGATATTCAGATTATTTCAAAATGCTTAAAAAATATGGAAAGAATTATTCAGGAAGTCACAAAATCACATGTGTAACTGTATGGGGAATCAATAATGGAAATTCATGGATTACTTACAAATCAAAATTCCCATTACTCTTCAACAATAACAGAACTACAGATTCCTTTAATGCTGTTATTGATGCCCATAACAAATAATGTAAAAAATTAACAGACTCTATAACGGGCTCTGGAAGTATCGGTTTCAAAAACATCTACACCAAGCAGAAAAGATTCCGAACTTTCAGGCTTGTAAGTCATATCAATACCTTCATTTTTCAGTTCAGCAATAATTCCATCATAAATAAACATAGCAATTCGTTCAGCACTAGGATTCTGATCAAAAATTTCTAAATCATTAAGATTGGTATGATCAACTTTTTTACAAACCGTACGAAGAGCTGCTTTTAATTTTGTAAAATCAAGAAGCATTCCACCTTCATTAAGTTTTTCCCCTCTTACATGAGCGTAAACCTTATAATTGTGACCATGAAGATTTTCACACTTCCCGTTGTAATCCCTTAAAAAATGAGCGGCTGCAAAATCAGCTTCTACACGAACTTCAAACATATTTACAGTTTACAGACTTTAGCAATGGTTTTCCATAACTTTGTAGATAGTTTCTACTGTTTGCGTTATAATTTACTCATGACAAAAATACTTTCACAGTTACTTCCTGCCTTTGTACACACAGTTGTAGCAGCAGATATGACTGAGATTACTCAGCTGGATGAAATTAATAACATTCCAGTCTCAAATCTTGTTTTTGATTCTCGACAGGTAACAAATGATTCTCTTTATTTTGCCCTGCCAGGAACTCATGTTGATGGAAACCGTTTTATTCCAGAAGCTATTCTCGCCGGTGCAAATGCCGTTATTTTTCAGGGAACCCTTTCTAAAGATATTCAGGAAGAAACAGCAAAAGCAATTATCAAACGTTCAATGGACATTGCTTTTTCTGACTCCGAAAAAAAATTCGCACCTGTACTTATTCAGGTTCCTGATGCCCGTTTTTCTATGGCTCCTGTTTCAGACCGTTTTTATGATTCTCCATCCAAAAAACTGGTAATTATTGGTGTTACTGGAACAGAAGGAAAATCTTCTACTGTTTCTTTCATCTGGCAGCTTTTAAGAGCCTGTGGTAAAAAAGCAGGATTTATTTCTACCGTAGAATATTCTTTTGGCGGTGAAGCCGTTCCAAATCCACAGCACCAGACAACTCCAGAGGCCCCAATCATTCAGCATCACTTAAATGAAATGCTGGAAAATGGATGTGAATACGCAGTTGTAGAATCTTCTTCTCACGGCCTTTCTTCTAAATTAAACCGTTGTGGAAACATTCTTTTTGACTGTGGAATTTTCATGAATGTAACTCTGGAACATCTTGAATTCCATAAAAACTTTGAAACTTACCGTTCCGATAAAGCAAACCTTTTCAGAGCATTAGACAAACATAATCACATTAAAACAATTGCCGGAGAAAAACGGGAAATTCCTGCCTTCGGTATTGTAAATCTGGAAGATCCATCTGCTGCATATTTTACTGAATGTACAAAAATGCCGGTAATTGGATTTACTTCTAACGGACAGGCTGGAAAAGCCGCAGTATCCGGTCAGACAGTAGAATTACCTGCCATTCCAGAAGCAATCAAAACTTACTATACAGCTTCAAATATTCACTCAGATGCCTCAAGTCTTTCTTTTACAATGACATCAAACAGTGGTGATTTTGAAGGAAAGATTGAATCAAAACTTCCAGGCAGTTTTAATGCCTACAACCTTATGGCAACTATCATTTCCGTAAGCAGACTTATTGATATGCCAATAGAACAGGTTGCCGCTCATATCTGGGAATTAATTCCTATTAAAGGAAGAATGACAGAAATCAACGAAGGACAACCTTTTGAAATTATTGTTGATTATGCCCACACACCTTCCAGCTTTGAAACAATTTTCCCTCCAATCAGAAACCGATGTAAAGGCAAAATGATTTGTATTTTCGGTTCTGGTGGTGAACGAGATTTAACAAAACGTCCATTACAGGGACAGCTGGCAGCAAAATACTGTGATATTGTAATCCTTGCAGATGAAGACCCTCGCGGAGAAGATCCTGTAACACTGCTTAAAATGATTGCAGCTGGTGCAGAAAAAGAAGGAAAAGTTATGGATAAAGACCTTTTCATTATCCATGACCGTCCACAGGCAATCCGTACTGCATTTAAAATGGCAGGACCAGAGGATATTGTTCTTCTGCTGGGTAAATCTCATGAAAACAGTATTATCTATAAAGATTTTGTAATGAAATATGATGAAATTTCTGAAGCAAAAAAAGCGCTTAAAGAAATTCTATAAAATTAAATTGGAGAAGAAAAATGATGAATGTAGCAGTTATATACGGTGGTAGAAGTGGTGAACATGAAATCAGTTTGATTTCTGCCGCATCAATTGTTCGGGGAATTAATACTGCAAAGTACAATATTACACTTATTGGTATTACTAAAGACGGAAAGTGGTATCTTCAGGACAAAAGCGAATATGACAGAATTATGGCAGACAAAACCCTGCCATTACAGATTACAGAAAAGGAAACAATGGCTGTTTCTGTAATTCCTGCAGGTAAAAAAGATGCCTTTGTTGTAAATGGAAAATCACTCGAAATTGATATTGTTTTCCCTGCCCTTCATGGAACCTACGGTGAAGACGGTACAATTCAGGGACTTTTTGAAATGTGTGATGTTCCTTATGTTGGTTGTACTCATCTTGCTTCAGCAATCACAATGGATAAAGAAAAAACAAAAATGATCTGGCAGGCAGCAGGACTTCCTGTAGTTCCTTATGTCTGTATGAAACGTTTTGTTATGCTGGATTCAGTTCTTTATGATGCATTTATTGAATCTACAGAAAAAGAACTGGAAGGTTATCCTATGTTTGTTAAACCTTGCTGTGCAGGTTCTTCTAACGGTGCTTCAAAAGCAAATAACCGCCGTGAACTTTCATACGCTCTGATGCAGGCTTTCCAGTGGGATGACAAAGTTCTTATTGAAAAATCAATTAATGCCCGCGAAGTTGAATGTTCTGTTACAGGAAACTCTGTAACTTACCCTGCTGACAGCGATATTGAAGATGTTGTTGCATATATCCCTGGAGAAATTGCTCCTAGTCATACCTTCTATGATTTTGACGCAAAATATAATGATCCAGAAGGTGCAAAACTTTTAATTCCAGCAGAACTTTCAGAAAAAGACCTGGAAAAAATCAGAAAAACAGCCTGTGCCGCTTACAAAGTACTGGATGCAACAGGTCTTTCCCGTGTTGATTTCTTTATTGACCGCGATACAAATGCTGTTTATTTGAATGAAATTAATACACTTCCTGGTTTTACTCCAATCAGTATGTTCCCAAAAATGTGTGATGCAGCTGGTCTTGGCTTTGAAGAACTGGTTGATCTTCTTATTGAAGAAGGAATTGCACGCTTTAACGCAAAGGAACAGCTTAGTACAAGCCGCTAGAAGTTTTGCCATAGCGTTAAACGCAACATTGACACCCGTTTCTCACTATGTTAAAATTATTCAGTTATTTTAAACTAATAATAAAATACAAATTATTAAAAAATAAAGGATAAAAAAATGAAAAAGAATATTGCCTATTCAATCGGTGCAGTAATTATCTTAGTTATTTCTTTTGTTGCATTCGTTGGTTTTGGAGGAATTTCAGAACTTATGAGTCAGAAGAATCAGGAAAAACAGAAAGTCGTATTTGGTTCTTACGATAAAAAAGAAATCTATGTTACACCATATGAACAGAACACAGACTTCAACAAAAATCTTAGAGAAGTATATAACAACTATGCAAGTCAGGGAATTCAGGTTCCAGCTGAATATCAGTCTTTCATTTATCAGCAGGCTTTCTCAAAAACAGTTCAGCAGTTTGCTTTTGAATCAGCTTTGAATAAAAGCGGATACTCAGTTCCAGCTGAATCAATTAACAGAATTATGAGACTCCAGTTCACAGATGCAAACGGTAACTTCTCTAACCGTATGTATAACTCAATGAGCGATTCAGATGTTGCTGCTCTCCGCGAAGAAATTAGAGACAGTCTCTATCTTACACGTTTCTCTGCTGATCACTTTGGTTCAGATGATGATGTTATTGGTGAAGATTCACTTTACGGATTAAAAGCATCAGATGATGAAGTTGCATTCCTCGCTTCTATGAACAACAACAAAAGAGCATTCACAGCTGCTGTATTCCAGAAATCAAATTTCCCAGAATCAGAAAAAATTAAGTTCGGTAAAAACAATGCTGCTAAATTCTTCAAATATGATATGTTAGCAATCACTTTGGAAGATGAAAACAAAGCAAAACAGACAGCTAACGACATTGCTTCTGAAAAAACAACTTTTGAAGATGCTATCGTTTATTCAACAAAATATTACACAGATACAGAAGGTAACCTTACAAATGCTTATCAGTATCAGTTGGAAAATACTCTTGAAGACAAAGCTGATTTAGCAAAAATTACAGACCTTGCTGTTGGTGGTGTTTCTCCAGTTCTTAAAACCGGTACAGGTTATACAATCTTCAAAATGGTTTCTGATCCAGTTGCTCCAGACTTTGATGATGAAGAAATCAAGAGTCGTGTATCAACATACATCAATTCTTATGAAACAAGTGTTATCGAAGACTACTATGTAGCAATTGCTAAAAACTTTGCTGCCGCTGCTGCTAAAGATTTCGACGCTGCATGTGAAGCAACAGAAGAATGTGAAAAAGTTGAAATTCCAGCATTCCCATTGAACTACGGTGGAGTTGAAGTTGCAGATTCAATCGATACAACTTTGACAGGTTTTGCAGGTGCTGATTCTAATGAAAACTTCCTCAAAACTGCATTCACTCTTAAAGAAAATGAAATTTCTGAACCAATGGTTGTAGGAAACAACATTGTAGTTATTAAATACACAGGTTCAGAAGAAGCAGAAGAAAGCAAATCAGACGAAGAAATTACTGACAGTATCCTCAAGTTTGATCAGGAAGCAGCTTACTCTGCAATCATGAACAGTGATAAATTAAAAGACAACTTCGCTACAACTTACTATAGAAACTTCAGTAACTACTAATAAGGTGTAAAACTGTTGGAAGATACAAATCTTCAGAAGCCCTGTTTCGTTTCTACGACACAGGGCTTTTCTGTTTCATACAAAAACAAACTTCTCTATTCAAAATATAATCCATCAAAGCTGATTTTACAGACAATAGCTGGTCTTCAAATTCAGCCAGGAACAATTTTTCTCTGTAATTCCCCTGCTCTTCTTTATGGATTACAGGAATTACTGGAAAAACTTCCTCCGCAATGTCTTTTAGTTGGTTGTGAATTTGATAAAGAATTGCACGATTTTACTTCTCAAATACTAAAACAAAAAGAATATAGAAATATCATTCAGAATGAAAATTTCTGTTTTCCTTCCCTACAAGAAGTATATAACCTGCCAGTTATTTTTAATCAAAGTAATTATGTTTTTTCTGACGGTAAGGTTTTCAACAGTGCAGGCTATTACAGAAGAGTTATTTCTTTAGATTTTTCTGCTGGAACCAGTTTTTATCAGGATTTATATAATCAATTACAGAAAGCCTGTCAGTCTTCTTTAATGACTTTCTGGGCAAATAGGGTCACCCTTACAAAGTTTGGGCGTAAATATTCTTCCCACTTCCTGCAAAATCTCAAAAATTACTGTACATCTACACCAATAGAAAATTATTTTTACTCTGTTGAAAAACCAATTATTGTTTTTGGAGCTGGAGAAAGTATAGATAAGGGAATTGCTGAAATTAAAACAGACAGAAAAAATTATTTTATTCTTTGCACTGACACCTCCCTTACCTCTTTACTGGAAGCAGGAATTGAACCTGAAGGAGTTTTTGTTGAAGAAGCACAGCAAGTTATTTCTAAAGCCTTTATTGGTACAAAAAACTATAATTATCAGATTTTTGCAGGACTTTCTTCTTTACCTCAGTTAGCACACAATTTTGGAACAGAAAGAATTTCTTACTTTGCAACTGAATATACAAATGCAAATTTTATAGACAAACTGAAGAATGAAGATTTATTGCCACCGGAAAATAATCCTTTTGGGTCAGTTGGATTAACCACTGTATATTATGCTCTAAAATTCCGAAAAGACGAATCTGTTCCTGTTTTTCTCTATGGTCTGGATTTTTCCTACTCTGCGGGAAAGACTCACGGGAAAGGCACCATGGCTCACAAAACTCGTGTGAACTCCACTACCCGTCTTAATCCTGTCCAGAATTACGGAGCTGCCTTTAATAACACAACTTTCCATATTTCAGACAAACAAAACAAAACTTTTTACACTACACAAATACTAAGTAATTATGCCAATCTCTTTAATTCGTTATTTACCAGCACAAATAATCTTTTTGACAGCGGCGATTCTGGCATAAAGCTTAACCTTCCTTTTGCAAAACCTTCGGTGAATACAAACAAAAGGGACAGAGTAAACTGTAATTCTTCAGAAACTGCATACAATGGGGACAGAGTAAATCATATTTCACCAACTAAAGCCAGCCAGATTCAGGCTTATCTCTCTGATGAAGCTGAAGCACTTTCTCTTTTGCGGGATATTTTATCAGGAGTTAAAAAATTAAGTCCGGAAGAAGCAGAAAAACAAATTACCGAATTATGCTTACATCGTGAATATTTGTATCTCCACTTTCCGGACGGATGGAAGTTCAGCAGCGAACTTTCTTTCCTTAAGAGAATCCGCTCTGAAATTGATTATTTCTTAAAAATACTGAAATAGTAATAAAGATAAAGCTGACAAAATGCTTTCGCATTTTGTTAAAACTTTTTCAATTACTCTTCTTTTTCTTTAAGAACAGCAAGGAAGGCGCTTTGTGGCAATTCAACATCACCAACCATCTTCATACGCTTTTTACCTTCCTTCTGTTTTTCAAGAAGTTTTCGTTTACGGGTAATATCAC
>JAKSTK010000149.1 GCA_024402615.1 Treponema sp. | reverse complement strand
AGCAAAAGCAATTGCATTCAAAGAAGCAAGAACTCCTGAATATCAGGCTTGGGCACAGCAGGTTGTAAAAAATGCAGCTGCTTTGGCAGAAGGTTGTAAAGCACACGGAATTCCACTTCAGACTGGCGGAACAGACAACCACCTTATGCTTTGTGATGTAACAGTTTACGGACTTACAGGTAAACAGGCAGAAGCAGCATTGTTCGCTTGTGGTGTTACAGCAAATGCAAATGCTCTTCCATACGACAAAAATGGTGCCTGGTGGACTTCTGGTATTCGTATTGGTACTCCAGGACTTACAACTCTTGGCATGAATGAAGCAGACATGAAAGAAGTTGCTGATATTATCGACTTTGTACTCAAAGGAACAAAACCAGGCCTTACAAAAGAAGGAAAACCTGCAAAAGGTAAAATCGATCTTGATCCAAAAGTTCAGGAAGAAGCAAAAGCACGCGTAAACAAATTACTTAAAGCTCATGTTCTCTATCCAGAATTGGATTTGGACTTCTTGAAAAAAGAATTTGTTAAAGCATAAATAGTGTTTATTTGATTTAAGCCTTTTTTATAAAGAAACTTAAATCAGCAATTATAAGGGGTGGAATTAATACTCGCCCCTACCATAAAAAGAGGTAATTTTTTATAAAATTGCCTCTTTTTTTTACTAAATTTTTAAAAGTTAAAGTATAATATATGAGTTGAAATTTTATTATTTAGGATTCTGTTTCATGAAAAGTCTTAAGAAAACAATTTTATTTGCAATTATTTTACTTAGTTTTTTTAGTTGTACCACAATTTTCTTAATAGCAGTCAAATACTCTCGTCGTTCTGTACGAAATGTATTTAGAGATAATATGTTCCTTACAGCAGATCGTATCAACGACTCAATCAGTGAAGTTGTAAAAGAAAAATTCAATTTTCTTGAATATGTAGCCAATCTTACAGAATTACGAAGCGATGAATTTTCCCTTCAGGATAAATATGCAACTGTAGACACATTGGCACGAGACAGGACAAAGGACTTACTTAGCGTAAGCTATCTTGATTCAACAGGAGATGCTTATGTTACTCCTCAATTCAAAATTAATTTTGCTCATATTCCAATTTTCCAGCAGGTATTAAATGAAGGCAGAACTATTATGGTTGGTCCAGATGCCGATGCCCAAACTGGTGAGCTTTCCATAAACATTGCAACTCCCGTTAGAAACACAAATAACGAGATTTCAGGAGTTCTTCTTGCCAGATTCAACAGTGACTTTTTGTGTGATATTTCCCAGAGAATTAAGATTGGTGAAACAGGCTACGCAATCATTATTGACAGACATACAGGAAATACAATTGGTGCTCCAGATAAACAGAATGTTATAGATCAGCAGAACCTTAAATCAATTGCTGAAGAAGAAAATATTCCTGAACTTGAAGAAAATATGGAAAAGATTCTTTCTGGACAAGTTGATTATGGCTACTTCACTCGCAATAAAACAAAAAGAATTATGATTTATCAGCCTGTAAACAACACAAACTGGTCTGTTTCGATTATTGCAGATGACAATGAATTCACAAAAAATCTGTCACAGATGGAAGACATCTGTTTCTATCTTACAATATCAATTCTTATAGCCAGTATATTCATTGCAATTTATATTGTAAAAATGCTTGATCCTCTTAAGAAAGTTGGAAATGCTATTTCTGAAATTGCAACTGGTAATGCTGATTTAACTCAACGACTTACAATTAAAAATGGAAAGAAAGAAATTCTTGATATTGTTAATGGCTTTAATGACTTTGTTGCTAAACTTCACAACATTGTAACTTCAATGAAATCTTCCGAAAATCATCTTTCAGAAGCAGATTCATCATTACAGGCAGGAACACAGGATACTGCTTCTTCTATTACAGAAATTATTGCAAATATTGAAAGTGTAAATACTCAGATTTTAAGCCAGTCTTACTGCGTTGATGAAACTGCTGGTGCTGTAAATGAAATTGCTTCAAATATTGAGTCTCTTGAAAAAATGATTATTAACCAGTCAAATGGAGTTGAAGAAGCTTCTGCTGCTATTGAGCAGATGGTTGGTAATATTAATTCTGTAAATACAACTGTAGAAAAAATGGCTGATGCATTTATGGAACTTGAATCAAATGCAAATGCTGGTTTGAAAACACAGAATGATGTAAATGTTCGAATCAAACAGATTGAAAATGATTCCCGCATGCTTCAGGATGCAAACTCTGCTATTGCTAAAATTGCAAGTCAGACAAACCTTCTTGCTATGAACGCCGCAATTGAAGCTGCCCATGCAGGTGACTCAGGAAAAGGCTTCTCTGTAGTTTCGGATGAAATCAGAAAGCTTTCTGTAACTTCCACAGAACAGTCAAAGAAAATTGGTGAAGAACTTGAACGCATTCAGAATACAATCAATTCTGTTGTTGAAGCATCTCAAATGGCAGGAAAAGCATTTACTGCAGTATCAGAAAGCATTCAGAATACAGACCACCTTGTTCGACAGATTAAAAATGCCATGGAAGAACAGCAGGTTGGATCAAAACAGATTACAGATACCCTTCACTCTATGACAGACAGTACTTCCGAAGTAAGAAACGCTTCTGCAGAAATGGCTGAAGGAAACAAGCATATTCTTTCTGAAATCCATACTTTACAGAATGCAACTTCGGCAATTAAAGAAAGCATTTCTGAAATGTCAGTTGGTGCTCAGGAAATTAATAAAACAGGTGCTGCATTAACAGATG
>JAKSTK010000148.1 GCA_024402615.1 Treponema sp. | reverse complement strand
TTTAAGCTGATTGAAATTTTATAGAAAATGAAACAGATTCCAAAAATAGGACTTCGCATTATTAAATCTGCGGTGGCGGTTTTTCTCTGTTATCTGTTTAATTATTTTAGAGGCGAAGACGGCATAGTTTTTTACAGTCAGCTTTCTGTTTTGTGGTGCATACAGTCATATATTTCAACTACAAAGCAGAACGCGAACCAGCGTATTGCAGGGACTTTTATTGGTGCAGGTTTCGGTCTTTTTGTTCTTCTTCTCTTTATACTGATTCGAAATGCAGAATTGCAAGTCGGCGATTTATCTCTGTATATGATAAAAGGACTCATTACATCGGTAGTTATAATTTTTGTTTTGTATGCGACTGTAGTCCTGAATAAAAAAACAGCCTCCTATTTTTCCTGCGTAGTTTTTTTGAGTATTGTTGTAATTCATGGCGGTGATGATAATCCTTTTCTTTTCACTTTGAATCGCGTGGTCGATACCATGGTTGGAATCTTTATTGGAGTTGCTGTTAATCTTTTTCATCTTCCAAGAAAACAGCACAAAGAAATCCTGTTTATTTCAGGGCTTGATGATACGCTTTTAGATTCAGATTATCACCTTAATGATTATTGTAAGGTTGAACTTAACCGAATGATTGATGAAGGATTGAATTTTACCTTGTCTACAATGCGTCCGCCTGCAAGTATTATTGAACCAATGGCGGATATTAAGCTGAAACTTCCTGTAATTGCTATGAACGGCGGAGTTTTATACGATACGCAAAGTAAACGATATCTTGAAAAAATCGAAATTGAAAAAAAAGAGGCCATTGAAATTGCAAAATTTCTTGATGAAAACAATATCCTGTATTTTGCCAATGTTGTAGTGGATGATACTCTGCTTATTTATTATAACCGCAGGATTGGATTAGATTTTGATAAAGTGCAGACTGGACTTGTTAATACTTTACGAAAATCGCCTTACAGAAATTACATAAACAGGTCTTTACCGTCTGATGAAAATGTAGTTTATTTTATGCTTTTTTATCCGACAGATTCTATTGAGAAAATTTATTCAATTCTAAAAAAAGAACAGATTAATAAATTTTTCAAAGTTTTGAATTATCCTTCAAAAGACTTTCCGGGTTACAGTTATATTAAAATATTCAATGAATATGCATCAAAAGAAAATATGATTGAATTGTTGAAACGAAGGATAAAGCCTGAAAAAGTAATTACATTTGGAACAATTCCTGGAAAATATGATTATGTTGTAAAGGAAGGGGATACAAACGAAGTTGTTCATAAGATGAAGAAATTGTTTGAAAACATGCATTAATTTTTTACATATTTGGTTGATTTTAACTTGGTATTACTATAATTTATAATTATAGACAGTTCGAAATCCATCCTGTCTTAAAACAAAACTAGGGGAACTAAATGTCACATCAAAATCTTGCCGGGCGGTATTCTGTCATCCGGCAAAAGTATCCGCGGGAAATGGTAATGCTCCGCGGGACCGGTTGCAGCTGGAAAAAATGTGCCTTCTGCGACTATCATCTGGATTTTTCCACTAACACAAAAGAAAACTTTTTGCTGAACAGGGAAGTACTGTCCAAAGTAACTGGATGCTACGGCGTTCTTGAAGTAGACAACTGCGGAAGTTTTACGGAACTGGATTCTTCAACAATGAAAGAATTAATGCGTGTTTGCGTGGAAAAGAAAATCAAAAATATTCATTTTGAATGTCACTGGCATAACCGGAACAAAATTCCGGAATTAAAACAGAGTTTTGCAAATCTTGGGATTACTGCAAAATTTAAGTGCGGTGCAGAAACTTTTGATATTCCTTTCAGAGAAAAGGTAATGAACAAAGGTATGGGCCTGGATACAGATGTACAGGATTTAAGAAGGTACTTTGACGAATGTATTCTGCTTTTTGGACTGAAAGGACAGACTAAGGATTCTATGCTTTCGGATATTGAAACCGGGCTTTCGAATTTTGAGCGCATTTATGTAAATGTTATGTGTGATAACAGCGCACCGCTTAAACCTGATTCCGAGGCTGTAGAAGTTTTCTACAAAGAAATTTTGCCTGTTCTGGAACCTGATCCACGGGCAGATGTATTTACAGACAATCTGGATTTCTCACAGGAAGAAATCACAATTTTATAGGAGTAATAAAATGATTAATGAAATAATTCTTATCGCATCAATTTTTGTAATTTACGGAATGGTAATCGGTTCTTTTGCAATCTTCAAAGAAAAAGGACTTTATCTTATGACAATCGTTGCTACTATCGCGGCAAACATTGAAGTTTTAATTGTGGTTGACGCATTCGGAATGGAAATGACTTTGGGAAATATTCTTTTTGCAAGTATGTTCCTTGTAAGTGATATTGCATCAGAAATTTATGGAAAGAAAATCGCAAAAACTACAGTTTACCTTGGTATTGCTACAAGCGTGATTTTCATGATTATCAGCCAGAGCTGGCTTTTATATGTTCCGAACGGAAACGATTTTGCAATGGACAGCATCAGAACAATTTTTTCAAACACACCACGCCTTATGATTGCAGGAATTGCTGTTTATGTTGTATGCCAGCTTTTTGACGTTTGGCTTTATCACAAATGGTGGGACATCACTACAAAACGTTTCGGAGATTCAAAGAAATTCCTGTGGCTCCGCAATAACGGTTCAACACTTATCAGTCAGCTGGTAAATACAGTTCTTTTCAACATTGCGGCTTTTGCAGGAATTCACGATGCCAAGACAATTTTTAATATCATCATTTCCTGCTATGTAATCTTTGTTGTTACATCTCTGGCAGATACACC
>JAKSTK010000147.1 GCA_024402615.1 Treponema sp. | reverse complement strand
TTTGCTTTTGGAGCAGCAAACAAACATGTTACACACATAAGTGCAGCAACGATAGTAACTAATTTTTTCATCTACTTTTTCCTCCTGATAGATCTATTAGTTTTTTAATTCTTATGATTTTATTCTATTAGGGATTAGAAATTTTTGAATTGATTTATTTTTGTTTTTTTGGTGATATTTTTTGGATTTAAATTTCTGCTTAGTTAAATGTTTAACTAAAAAGTTAAATTTTTTTTGAAAAGTTTAAATTTTTACGCGATTGCATAATTTACTCTGTCCCTTTTGTTTATTTTGTATAATTTACTCTGTCCCTTTTGTTTATTTTTGGGATTACGATATAATGATTTTATGCAAACACCTGAATTAAACGAGATACATTCACTGTATAGACAATTTACTCTGTCCCTTTTGTCTGAAAATCTTACGATTACCACAATGGAAAGCTGCACTTCCGGGTTTCTTGCTTCGCTGATTACTGATACAGAAGGTTCTTCTGCCTGTTTCAAAGGCGGATGCATTACTTACAGCAATGAGGCAAAAATCAAAAACGGTGTTTCTGCCGAAGTGATTAAAAATTACGGAGTTTATTCTGTAGAAACCGCCGTAGAAATGGCACGGGCTGTTTTAAAAATGTACCCGTCTGATATTGGAATTGGAATTACAGGAACTTTTGGAAATATTGATCCTAACAATGATGATTCTGTTCCTGGAAAAGTCTATATTGCGGTGAGTATTAAAGGCAAAATTCTTTCTGAAGAATTATGCTTGCCCAAAAATATCTCCCGTTTTGAATCCAAACTCTGTGTAGCAAAAGCAGTCTACCAGCTTATAAACACAGAAATGGCCGTATAAAAAGGAAATTTTCTACCAGTTAGGAAGACCCGTCCAGCAACGCTAGATTTTTCTTATTTCCCAGAAGCTATAATTTATCTGGCCACTACACTTGTTTTCCAGTATTACTGAACTTTCAGGACTGGAAAAAAAGAATGTGTTTGTAAAAGCCATTTTTCCTTCATCAATAAAGACTTCCAGTGAATTGGTGTCACAAAGGATTTTAAGCTTTTCAATGGTTTCCAGTTTTGCTTTTCTATAAGAAATTGCGCCCGGAGTAAGAGCTTTACTGCGGTCAAAGGCAATATATTTTTCTGTAAGATTTATTTCCAGTTTTACCTGCTGATTTTCGCCAGCTTCCATTCCAACAGATTCTGGGAAGTAACATGATCCCAGTGCATTGGTCCCCACTGAGTTGAATAAGGATGATACTGAAAAAACAAATGAACCTTATCTTCAAACTGAGAAAAACCATTAGGGTCGTTACACCAGCCCACAGGAGTTGAAAAATGAAAAAGAGGCCGCTGCTCCTAAACACCGGTGATTTTTTCCCAGTTTTTTTTCATCTGCAGAGTAAATGCTTCCTGGGACATTCCAAGAACTTTTGCCGTATCCTCATAAACCCGTTTTATGAGCATTGGGGAATTATCTTTACCGCCAAGCCAGGTTTCGCCGGTGGGATTATCGGTTTCGCAGAGGATAAGTTCTGGAGGTGTAATTTTTAGCAGCTTTTGAATATGTTCAGA
Source organism: Treponema sp. (assembly GCA_024402615.1). Classification (GTDB taxonomy): domain Bacteria; phylum Spirochaetota; class Spirochaetia; order Treponematales; family Treponemataceae; genus Treponema_D. The sequence goes on along the minus strand of JAKSTK010000147.1, from coordinate 1,269 downwards.
ACGACTGGTTTCACAGCCAAAAGTCGTCATATACTGTCGTCTTATAAATTCCCGGTAAATTGATTCCGGACCGTCATACCAATGAATAATTGGCTTTGCATCAGGATAATCAAGAAGAATATCTGCAATCTGTTGTTCTGCATCTTTTGTGTGAATAACGCAGTATTTTTTATATTTATTACAGTGATTAAGAAAATATCGGAAGACTGCTTCCTGTTGCTGGGGGGACGCATCTTTATACCAGCAAAAATCCATTCCTATTTCACCGATAATTGGGGAAGTGTCCATAAGCTCCAGCAATTTACTCTGTCCCTTTTGTAAGTAGTCTGTCTCAAAATTCAGTTTACTCTGTCCCTTTTGTTTGTGAATTTCTTCCAGAAAATCTTTTATTTTACAGGGGTGAATTCCAAAAATCGGAATAACCAGCTTTTTGCCGGCCAGATGATTTACTTTTTCTGCGATTTTCAGATTTTTTTCATATGATTCAACATCTACCGAAGCGGCTAAACAGTAAATGCCAGTATCTACCAGCTGCTGTACAAGAAGCTCCTGATTTTCATACCAATCGAGATGAGTGTGACTGTCGTAATAAATTTTGATATTTTCCATAAGAGAGGATTTTGCAGAGATTTCCAAAAAGTTAATAAGAATTATACAATGCTTCCAGTTGTGGACGGCACTGTATAAATTCCTTACCTAAATCTGGATCAAAATGTGAACCTAATGAATCCTGGATTATTTCAAATGCTTTATCGTAACTGAAACTTTCTTTATAACAACGCTTACTTACAAGCGCATCAAAAACATCGGCAAGAGCCATAATTCTTGCTTCCAGAGGAATTTCTTCTCCACTGATTTTTTCTGGATAGCCCTGACCATTCCATTTTTCGTGATGAAAATGAGCTACATTAATAGCAATTTTTTTGAATTCCACATCTTCTTCTGATTCAAGAATTCTGGCGACAATTTCAGAGCCCGCTGCAGCATGTTTTTTCATTTGTTCATATTCTTCATCAGTAAATTTCCCATTTTTAGTGAGAATACTGTCTTTTACGGTGATTTTTCCTAAATCATGCATAGGCGCCGCATTTATAACTGAATTACAAAAATGATCTGTTAACAATGCGCTGTATTCTGAATTTTCTTTTAATTTTTCTATAAAAACTTTAACACAATCGGAACTACGACGAATGTGCCCGCCAGTACTGTTATCCCGGCCTTCAACCATAATCGCCATATTTCTTATAGTATTATTAAGATTTTCCTGAA
>JAKSTK010000146.1 GCA_024402615.1 Treponema sp. | reverse complement strand
CCAGTCGTTAGGGTCGTGAGCTGGAGTGATTTTTACCATACCAGTTCCGAATTCCTTATCAACATAATCATCAGCGATAATTGGGATTTCTTTTCCAGTTATTGGAAGTTTGAGCATTTTTCCAACAAGAGCAGTATAGCGTTCATCTGTTGGGTTTACGGCTACAGCAGTATCACCAAAGAAAGTTTCTGGACGAGTTGTAGCAACTTCAATTTTGCCAGTTCCATCGGCATATTCATAATAAAGGTGATACATTGCACCCTGTGTATCTTCGTGATCAACTTCATCATCGGCAAGAGCAGTACCACAACGAGGACACCAGTTTACAAGGCGCTGACCTTTATACATAAGTCCGCGTTCATAAAGTGTTACGAATACATCACGAACTGCACCGCTCAAACCTTCATCATAAGTAAAGCGTTCACGGTCCCAGTCTGTTGAGTTTCCTAATTTTCTCTGCTGTTTAACAATAATATCGTGATGAGCGTTTTTAACTTCCCATGTGCGTTCAAGGAATTTTTCGCGACCAAGGTCATTACGAGTTTTTCCTTCTTTTTTGAGCTGTTTTTCTACAACATTCTGAGTAGCAATACCGGCATGGTCTGTACCAGTTACCCAAAGAGTATTGTCACCACGCATACGGTGATAACGAACAACAATATCCTGAAGAGTGTTGTTCAAACCGTGTCCCATATGAAGAACACCGGTTACATTTGGAGGAGGAATGACCACGGAATAAGTATTAGTTTTTTTATTACATTCAGCACACTGGCAGTGTACCGGATTGGCTTCATCAGAAACTGGTTTAAAATAACCTTTACTTTCCCATTCATTGTAGATACGATCCTCAAAAGATTTTGGGTCGTAAGCTTTTTCAAGTTCAATAGCTTTCATTCTTTCCTCACTTTTACACATTAGTGTAATAAAAGTGATTATAGTATTTTTAATGGGGTGTTTCAATGGAAAGGGATTTTTTTGAGTTTTAGTCTTCTACAACAAAGAGTGCATTTTCTTCATCTTCGGAAGGTGATTTTGACTGGAATAAAGCCTCAACTCTGGTACCCGCATGTGCATTACCAAAAATGTAAAAAGCACCGGTGATACAATAGCTGACTTCATCTTCACCTTCTTCTGAGTCTGCTTCATCTTCAGTATATTCATAAACCAGATGAATATATTTAGCAGTTTCTTTATTGGAAATAACAGTGTAATCGGCAACATGAGTATTACCAATGAAAATATTGAAGGTATGCTTATCATTACTAGTTGCAGTATTTGTCTGCTCAACTTTAACTGTAAATTGATTCCAACCGTCAGAATTTTTTGTAACAGCCTCCGGAATTTCAAACCAGTCACTTCCGGAATTAGGATTATCCCTGTCTGTATAATTTAAGGCCAATGGGGTTCCACTATACTTTCCAAAAGAATAATAATGACCGAATTCTTCATTATCTGAATCCATACCAGGCTCAAAAACCGCTTCGGGAACATCTTCGTAATGTTTAATACAAAACTGATTTGCGGCATTAAAAGAAATTAAAACAAAATCATAAACTCCGTTTCCAGTTTTCAAAAGGATTTCGTTACCTTCTGAATCTGTAACAGGTTTACCATCCACCGTAAAAATATCTCCTTCTTCGGAGGTGGCAGTATAAATTTTTTGCATTACATTAAAAGCAATTCCTACAGAGCTGTTTAAGACTGTATCTTTAGAAGATGTTTTGAATTTTTCTGGATTAACAGCAACTGTGGTTTCAAAATGACCAACACGATTTGTTCGGGAAAGTTTTTTGAAGTAACGGCGGAAGGAAGTTTTACATTCTACGGAAGAATCTTTTGTAGCATCAATAACCATTGTTCCCTTATAGCGGCCACCGGTATATTCGGCAAGAACCTCCGGTTGTTTACAGCCAGAAAGAACAATAAGTCCAAGCACGACAAGAGAAACAAAAATTTTCTTAAAACTTCTCAAAAGATACTTCATGGAGTTTATATTCCAATAAACTGATAATACAGGATTTTTGGAGATTTGGTAAGTCGGAATCATAATGGTCCGATAATCCGTCGTGACCAAGTATTATGTAATTATTACTCAATCATCAGTTTTATATTTTCAACAACTAAGTTAATTTCATCAGTTGAAGCCTTTTCTATAAAATTGCATTTTCTCTGAACAAAATCAAGATTTTTAACCTGGTCACTTAAAATACAACCATTTATTGAATGATTTGAAAGAATCACTTCAAAAGGATACCCTTTTACATGGCTGGTTATTGGACAAAAAAGCGCAAGTCCTGTTTTTTGATTATATAATTTTTGAGAAATACAAATTGCTGGTCGGTGTCCTTGCTGTTCATGTCCTGCCTGTGGATTAAATTCCAGCCAAACTAAATCACCTTTTTCTGGAACAAATGAATTATTTACCATTCTTCATTCCCCATTACAGAACCTGTTTCTACTTCTGAATGAAGATTTTCATCAGTTACCATAGCCATCATATTTTCAAGTGTTCGTTTCTGAGGAAGAATTATCATTCTTCCTTTTTCGGTGATGACGTCAACTTTTGAACCAGCAAATACATCATTATCTTTTGCCCAAAGAGAAGGAATTCTAAAACCTAAACTGTTTCCCCATTTTTGAATAACCGCCTGCATAATTTTACCTCTGAAATTAAGTATATACTTTGTTTATACTACTTGTCAAATCCGACATAACATATTTTGCATTCCCTTATAGCGGCCGCCAGTATATTCGGCAAGGACCTCCGGTTGTGTACAGCCAAAAAGAACAATAAGAGTCAGAGAAGCTAAAGATATTAAAATTTTCTTAAAAATCTTCAAAAGAAAACTCCCAATAAACATTAGTCTTTAATATTCTGCAAAATATTTATTTAAATATCGACAGAAAACTCATAAAAGCAAAAAAAATCCCCTGTGCAATGATATGTAACACTTTTACTGGACAAAAGTAAAA
>JAKSTK010000145.1 GCA_024402615.1 Treponema sp. | reverse complement strand
ATATGTTTAAGAAAATGAACGACAAAAACAGAAAACGCTTGCACAGAAAGATTCACATTCGTAAGTCAATCTACGGTACAGCAGAAAGACCAAGAATGACTGTAACACGCAGTAACAAGAACCTCTCTGTTCAGGTAATTGATGATGATGAAGGCAAAACTTTAGCTTCAATTTCCACAATGGAAAAAGAATTTGCATCATTGAAGCCAAACACTGAAGGTGCTGCAAAACTTGGTGAAGCATTAGGTGCTCGTCTTAAGGATAAGAAGATTACTAAAGTAGTTTTCGATCGTAATGGTTATCTTTACCATGGTGTTGTTAAAGCTCTCGCTGATGGCGCTCGTAAAGCCGGAATTGAATTCTAGGAGTTAGTAATGGAAGCACAGCAGAAAAAATTTGATAAAGATCCAAAAGAGAAGGAATTTGTAGAAAAACTCGTTACTCTTAACAGAACTTGTAAAACTGTAAAGGGTGGACGTCGTATGTCTTTCTCTGCTCTTACTGTAGTAGGAGATGGTAAAGGTCGCGTTGGATACGGACTTGGTAAAGCTAATGACGTATCTGAAGCTATTAAAAAGAGTGTTGATAAAGCAAAGAGAAATCTTATCACTGTTCCAATGAAAAACGGAACTTTGCCACATGATATCATTGGTAAATATAAGAGCTCAGAAGTATTGGTAAAACCAGCTTGTTCCGGTACAGGAATCATCGCTGGTGGTACAGTACGTGCTATCATGGAATCAGCAGGTGTAACAGACGTTCAGTCTAAATCTTTGGGTTCAAACTCAGCAGTAAACGTAGTTCGTGCTACATTTGATGCTATTTCTAAACTCATGGATGCTAAAAAAGTTGCAGCTAACAGAGGTAAAACTCTGGATGAATTGTGGGGTTAATGTATGGCTAAAGCAAAAAAAATTAAGGTTACATTAATTAAGAGTACAATTGGTCAGAAACCTGCAAAGGTTGCTACAGTTCGCTCACTTGGACTTAAGAAGATTAATTCTTCAAATGTTCTTGAAGCAAACGAAGCTATCCTTGGTATGGTTGCAGCTGTATCTCACTTAGTAAAAGTAGAGGAGATCTAAAATGGCAGAATATAATCCAATTCTTAGCGCTCCTCAGGGTGCTAATAAAAAACCAAAGCGTGTTGGTCGTGGTTCTTCTTCAGGACTCGGTACAACAGCTGGTAAAGGTAATAAAGGTCAGCAGTCACGTTCTGGCGGAAAGACTTATGTTGGTTTCGAAGGTGGACAGATGCCTCTTTACAGACGTATCGCTCACAAAGGTTTCTCAAACTATCCTTTCAAAAAAGAATATGTTTGTATCAACGTAGGTATTCTTGAAGCTAAATTCGATGATGGCGCTACTATTGATAAAGAAGCTTTGGCAGCAAAAGGATTTATTTCTAAGAAGGCTCCTTCTTTGGTAAAAATCCTTGCTAACGGTGATGTAACAAAAAAATTCAACATCGTAGTTGATAAAGTTTCTGAATCAGCTAAAGCTAAGATTGAAAAAGCTGGTGGATCAGTAAAAGTTACTGGTGAAGAATAATCGGAGTAAGTCATGGCAAGTAATCCAATTGTAAATATGTTCAAAGTTAAAGAAATCAGAGATCGTCTCTTCTTTACAGTTATTATTTTAGCAATTTTCCGTTTAGGATGTGTTATTACAATTCCTGGAATTGATGCAGGTGTTCTTCTTGAATACTTTAACAACTTAGCAAAAGAAAATTCTAACTCTTTTGTAAGTTATATGGACTTCTTTGTTGGTGGTGCATTCTCGAACTTTTCCATTTTGATGCTTGGTGTAATGCCATACATCTCAATGCAGATTATTATGCAGCTTGCTGTGATTATTTTCCCAGGTCTGAAACGTATTTCTCAGGAAGACGGTGGTCAGCGTAAGATTGCACAGTATACAAGATTGGGAACAATTCTTGTATGTCTGTTCCAGTCTCTGGGAGTAACCGTTTATGCTTCATCTATTCCAAACTGTGTTATTATGAGCGACGTTGCCTTCAAAATTCTGGCAATGCTCACTGTAACAACAGGTTCAATGGTAACTATTTGGCTTGGTGATCAGATCACAGCACGTGGAATTGGAAACGGTATTTCAATGATGATTTTTGCAGGTATCGTTGCTCGTATGCCAAATGCAATTGCTGAACTCGTTCAGGCTGTAATTGCCGATGATGTTAAGCTTGTATTTGTTATCCTCGTTTTGATTATGTTCATTGCAATTATTGCTTTGGTAATCTACGAAGAATCAGGCCAGCGTAAAATCCCAGTTCACTATGCTAAACGCGTAGTTGGACGCAAGATGTACGGTGGACAGAGCACATACATTCCATTCAAGGTTAATCCTTCGAATGTAATCCCATTGATTTTCGCTTCATCAATTCTTACACTTCCACTTACTCTCGTTTCTACATTTGCTCAGGGTGCTTCATCTAAGCCTTGGGTAGTTGCAGTTTCTAGAGTCTTAAATCCAAGCGGAGTATGGTATAATATTCTTTTAGTTCTTCTTATTATCTTCTTTGCATACTTCTACACTCAGGTAACTCTGAACCCTACAGAAATCGCAAAGAATATCCGGGAAAACGGCGGCTCCATTCCTGGTATTCGTACTGATAAGACAGAAGAATACTTAACAAAGATATTGAACAGACTTATATTACCAGGTTCATTGTTCTTGGCAGTTATTGCTGTAATTCCTACTATTATTCAGCATGCCTTCAACTTCGCACAGTCAGTTTCAATGCTGATGGGTGGAACTTCTCTGATCATTATGGTTGGAGTTGATTTGGATACAATGAGTCAGGTGGAAGCTCTTCTTAAGATGCATCATCATGAGGGTCTTACAAAGAAGGGTAAATTAAGTTCACGGAATAATTTGTAAAATTCTGCGAATAACCAGTAGAAAAGAAATGAGAATATGTGATATATTATCTTTTGCCGAATTGCTCTCATTGCGAGGTGCTTAAGATTCGGCAAAATATTCTCATGGGGGCTTTTATATGAAAGTACGAACCAGTGTAAAACCTATC
>JAKSTK010000144.1 GCA_024402615.1 Treponema sp. | reverse complement strand
ACAGAATTATCATCGTTAGCAAGTTCTGAACGCACATATTTATCTGCATGCCAGTCGTTAATCCATGCTACACCATTAATCAAATAACGGAACTGAAATTCTTTATTTGTTTCAAGCTGCTTTTTTACAGTGAAAGAACCATCTGGACCTTTCTTCATTGGAATAGAATTTTCATCCCAACTGTTGAATTCTCCAACAAGGTTAATTTTGTCTGCACCAGCAGCAGCCTCAGGATTTACTGTAAAAGTTACAGTACATTTTTTACCATCACTAGAAAAAGATTTTTTCAAAGCCATAAAACGCCTCCTCTATATAAATATAATAAAATTATCTCTGAATGAGAGGTAAAAATTTTAAAATCAGTTTATCACTGGCAGCAATTATAAAGTTTGCCTTTTTCAAATCACGATCTGCCACAAGAGGGATTTCCTGCAATAAATATTCATCAAGATAAAATCTTAAATATCCGCAGATTTCTCCCTGCTCTACTGCACCCCAATGATTTTTATTTATATCTACAGCAACTTTTACATTTGCTACACTTTCCTCAACATTATCACCGCTGATATAAGGAACTGTCAAGTGTGAAGGCTCATATGCTGGAACAATATTAATACCCTTTTCAGATGCACAATAAGCCTTTACAAAGTAAGGATGAGTATACAAGCCCATATCAAAATCGGCAAAAGTTTTAAATGCCCAGTTCATTAATTCTTTACCATCGTGGACACGCCCCGCCTGCCCTTCCGAACTGCTGTTTCCAGGACCGCCCATTGTAACTGACAAAAAGCGATTTCCATTACGTCTGGCGGTCAAAGAAAGATTGTATCCACTTTCGTCAATGTACCCGGTTTTCAAACCGTCAACGCCGTCCAAAATCCCCAGCAACGGATTTGTATTTCGCTGAGTAATAGACATTGTTATATGACGTGGAAATCCATTTGAAAAATCCTGGGCACGTAACGAATCACCAGGCGCAAGATTTCTTTCTTTTGGATATGTAAATTTCTGCACCGAATGGTAACGAGCCAAAGATTCAGGATATTTCTGCAGATATTTACAACAAAAAGCCGCCATTTCCCTGGCTGTAGTTGTATTCAATTCGCTGTAACCAGAGCTTTCCACAAAATGGGTATTTTCCAGTCCTAAATCTTCTGCAATCTTATTCATGCGCTCAACAAAATCTTCCATATTTCCGCAAATTGTGTATGCAAGAGCATAAGCGGCATCATTTCCAGAACAAATTGAAAGACCTAAAAGCAACTCTTCCAAAGTAACCCGCTGTCCTTCTCCTAAAAACATTAAAGAAGAATGTGGAGGCATATTGCAGGCCCAGCTTTCCGGTGGAAGGGGAATTATATCATCATAAGAAAGATTTCCAGCCTCAATTTCCTGCTCTACAACGTACATTGAAAAAAGCTTTGTCATACTTGCCGGTGGAATTATTTCATCTGCATTTTTTTCGTAAATTATATTGCCATTGGAAGTATCCAAAAGAATTGCCGATTTTGCCCACACGTCTAAATTTGGTTTAGAAATAGAGTATGGCAGGTTCTGGAGGATTTCATAATTTTCACTGTAAGTTGATTGCAAATAATCCTGTAGATTCTGCAGCTGCACTTCTGAAAGTTCTGCAGCCGAACGGAAATTTTTATACTGGTATGCACGAACAGCGGTAAATGATAAAAAAACTAAAAGTAAAGCTGCAAGACTAAGAAGCCCCCACAGCAATCCTTTTTTTGATTTTTTATCATCAGATGAATCAATTGAAATTTTATAATCAGTCATATAAAGCGTCTACTAAAACAAGGGCAGCCATTGCTTCTACTACTGGAACAATTCTAGGGCAGAGGCAGATGTCGTGACGTCCTTTTATATCTAAAGTTGTAGTTTCGTATTTTCCATCAACCTTGCAAACAGTCTGCTGGCTTTTGAAAATACTTGGTACAGGTTTAATTGCAAGTCGGAACACAATCTGATTGCCGTTACTTAAACCACCAAGAATACCGCCGCAATGGTTAGAATCGTAAACAGCCTTTCCATCTTCTGCATGCATCTGGTCATTATTCTGGCTGCCGTAACTGTCTGCAACACCAAAACCATCGCCAAATTCAATACCTTTTACAGCACCAATACTAAGCATTGCTTTTGCAAAATCAGCATCAAGCTTGTCAAAGACAGGAGAACCAAGCCCTGCAGGACAACCGTCAATTACACATTCAATAATTCCACCGCAACTATCCCCATTCTGGCGAATCTGTTCAATTGCAGCCTGCATTTTTTCTGCCGCTTCCATATCTGGAGCACGCAATGCATTTTTTTCAATTACAGAAAGATCACGTTTTTCTGCAGAAATGCCAGCAGCTTTAATTGTATAAGCAGTTATTTTAATTCCTTTAGATTTAAGCAATTCATTGGCTACGGCACCAGCAGCTACACGAGACAAAGTTTCACGACCACTGGAACGGCCACCACCGCGGTAATCACGGTTACCATCGTATTTAATATCGTATGTATAATCAGCATGTCCAGGACGGAAAGTTGTAGCAAGATTTCCATAATCTTTGGAATGCTGTGAAGTATTTCTTACAAGTAAAGTGATTGGAGTACCTGTAGTTTTACCTTCAAAAACTCCGGAAACAATTTCTACTTCATCTGGTTCTTTGCGGGCTGTAACAGCAACATTAAGTTTACCATCTGCACCAAAGCTTCCACCAGGCTTACGGCGATTAAGAGCAGCCTGAATTACATCACGGCTAAGTTCAATTCCCGCAGGACAGCCGTCAATAATACAGCCAAGGCCATCCCCATGACTTTCACCAAAAGTTGTAACTTTAAAAGATTTTCCAAATGTATTTCCGTTATTTTTCATAGTATTTGATTATATTGAATTTATATAGAAAAAACTATAAAATATTTCGCAAAAGTTTGTACTTTTATTTAATTTTTTTATTACCGCTTAAGCGTTTGTCTTAGCGGAGTTCTTAAGGAGGACGTTATGAATATTTTTCGTGGTGCGTTTACAGCTTTAGTTACACCAATGAAGGCTGATGGTTCAGTTGATTTTGAGGGCTTCAGAAAAAACGTCAAACACCAGCTTGCAGAAGGCATTGATGGTCTTGTACCTCTTGGAACTACCGCTGAAACTCCAACTTTGGATGAACGCCCAGGTGAAGAAGAAGACAAGATTATTGCAATTGTATTTGAAGAAGTACGTGCATTTGAAAAGGAAACAGGAAAGAAGATTCCAGTAATTTTAGGTGCTGGTTCAAATAATACAAAAGATGCAGTTGCTTATGTAGAACGTGCAAAGAAAGTTGGCGCAGATGCAGCTCTAGTTGTTACTCCATATTACAACAAGCCTTCAAAAGAAGGTATTTACCAGCACTT
>JAKSTK010000143.1 GCA_024402615.1 Treponema sp. | reverse complement strand
TATCGGGTTGTTCTTTTCTTAATAAAACGGCGAAGAGACAGCCCGATTTTTTTTTTAAGTTGGAAACTATGTTATATTTCAATGATGCCAACTTTTTCTCATCCAACTGGGAAACGAGCTCACTTAATGAATGTTTATGTAAAAAAAGAGTTCCGAAGAAAAGGGATTGCAAAATCAATTCTTCTGCAATGACTATCGATTTAAATACTAACACCATTCACCTTCCCAATTGAGAACAGGACTTCTAGCGCCGTACCCTATCACTAAATGATACACTCCCCGTATTATACTGTCCACATATGGTAGAAAACCAACATTCTCAAAAAAGTCTCAGAAAAATTTGACGTTTTTTAAAATTGTATTATATTAATTGTCCACACCAAATTGCTTGGGTGTTGTTCTTTGACATCTTAAGGGAAGGAAGAATTAGTAAGTAGACCCGTTCCGAGAAACGAGTGTGCGAAAAGACTGACAGGTAATCGCAACCTGGCACTAAAACTGTGATGAATTAAAAAACATTGTAATCAGGTTACCGAAAGGTATTTATTTCAGAAGCTTCTTAAATGAGGTAAAAATGAAAAAAATCAACTCTTTCTATTCTAGTGAGATTAACAGAATTCCACTTTTGACTTTGGAAGAAGAAAAAACTTTGGCTACTAAAGCATTCAGTGGCGACAAATCAGCACAGAAAAAACTTGTTGAAGCAAATCTTAGATTGGTAGTTAAGATTTCGAATCGATATCAGGGTTATATGGATATTGATGATTTAGTAAACGAAGGAAATCTTGGACTCATGAAGGCTGCAGAAAAATTTAATCCTGAAAATGGAAGATTGCAAGTTTAGATAAAGCAATTAGCGGATCAGATGATGAAGATACAGATTTGGGTTCTTTTATTGGAGATGAAAAAAACTGTTCTCCAGAAGAAATATTTTTGAAAAAGGTATTATTCAGTAATTTGCAAACCGCTCTTGATTCTATTGACTCTAAAGAAAAAGCCGTAATCATAAAACGTAAGATTTTTGAAAAAAATTAGCCCGGATGAAGTGGGCGAGAAGGAAGGATAATATGTTAGGAAATGCATTAACAACTGTTAATAATTGTTCAGAAAACGATGTATTGGCATTAGCATTCTATATCTATCAGATGAGTAATGATGTTAATGATTTTGAAAGTCATGAAGAAGTTCAGGATTTATACAATGCACTTGTTTCTAAATTGGGATTACAAAAGCATGCAGATTCAGTTCTGAATGCTTTAATAAATAAATTAATACAATTAAAAAAATTAACTCCTTTGGAAGAGAATGAATACTATCATAATCCTTTTTCTTTTAGGGGAAAACTTAAAGTCAATTTTAGGGAAGATGATTCAATCTATGAAAACTGCGGAAACTGGAGAACAAATAATGTAAGAAACATTAATCTTGTCAGAGTAATGTTCAATTCTGGAAAGAGTGGTAATTTTTCTAAGATTGTGGCTCTCACTTTCTTTACTAAACCTGGTAGTTTTGAAGGAGATAAGGTTGTAATTCCAAATTCGGTCCTTGTTCCTGCAAAAATCAAACAGGCCGTAAACGATATGAGTAATGTTCAGTTTGCTATTGATAATCTTAAACTCTCCCGTGACGAAGCAAAAGTTTTACAGACTGCTTTCCGTTTACAGTCAGTAAAGGAAATGTATAGTGTATGCAATGATTTTTTCCGTAATGCTGATATTTCCCGATTCGAAATGTATTCAAAGTGTCTTTGCAAGTCCCAGAAAGATATTCGCATGTTGCTGAAGGATGATCAGAAATTAAAAGCGTATGGTCTTCTTGATAGTGATGGTGATATGGATTCTGATGCATTAGATGCAATTTTTGAAGGTAACCTGGATTTATACTTCACTGATATTATTAAAAAGGAAAAATCTGTAAAAGCTTATGAACCAGAAACTTTCAGTGTCAAAAAAGAAAATTCTGATTTAGCAATTCAGCTTTTGAAGAGTAAGAATCCCTGTAATATTTTGCTGCTGGGAGTTCCTGGTGCTGGTAAGACAGAATATGCAAAAGCTCTTATTAAAAAAGCCGGTCTTAAAATGGTTTCCTATAAAAATGAACTGGAAGTTAGCGGCAAAGACAATGCAGAAGCAAGGGCTTTAAATCGTTTAAATTGTTATCTTTCTCTTAAAAAAGAAGATTCAATTCTTGTAGTAGATGAAGCCGAAACAATTTTGCGTACAAGAGAATTCAGTTTCTTTGGTATGTCATTGAGCTCTTCTCTCAAAGGAACTGTAAATAATATGCTTTCAAATTCGGAAAACAAAGTTATCTGGATTGTGAATGATATTTCGGGGATGGATCAGTCGACTCTCAGAAGATTTACATATTCTATTAAATTCCTGCAGATGCCTAAAGCTACTTTGCGTTCGATTGCTTCAGAAAAACTTAAGTCGGTAAAAATGCCTGCTTTGCTGAAAGAAAAAATCCTTGATTTGTGTGGTAAATACAAAGTTACAGGTGCTTCGGTAGAAAATATTGTTAAGGCAATTAAATCTCTTGAGTACAAAAAAGGAAACGAAGAGCAGGTTCTTTCTGATGTTAAGTCTGTTCTGGAAGCAAATTCAACCTTGCTGTATGGAAAAAAGAAGATTCGCGATTCTGTAAAGCAGTCTTATGACCTCAGTGTATTGAACACTTCCCAGAAAGGGGAAGAAATAGTTGAAATGCTTAAAAATGCTGAAGTTTATAAACTCGAAAATGGTGGAAATGAGGAGGGGGTTCGTTGTCTTTTTCACGGAATTTCTGGTTCTGGAAAAACGGAACTTGCCAGATATATTTCTGAAACTCTGGAAAAACCTCTTCTTATTAAGCGCTGTTCTGATTTAATTTCTCCATATGTTGGGCAGACTGAACAGAATATTGCGGAAGCCTTTGAAGAAGCCGAAGCTACTAATTCAATTCTTTTGTTTGATGAAGCAGATTCTTTCTTTACTGACCGAAATATGTCTCGTTATGGTTTTGAAAGAAATATGACAAATGAATTCTTAACTCAGATGGAAGAAGCTCAGGGAATTGTAATTTGTACTACAAATCATCGTAGAATTATTGATTCTGCAATGCAGCGCCGTTTCCATATAATTACTGAATTTAAAGCTTTAGATAAGTATGGAATTCAGACTTTGTTGGACAAGTTTTTTGGTAAGTATGAATTTACTGAAAATCAGATTAAGAAACTTGTTTCCTGCGACTCTGTTACACCCGGCGATTTTGGTTCACTTAGCGGTAAACTTAGATTCGTCTCAAAAGAAAAACTTAATTCAGAATTCATTATTAATGAATTACTAAAGATTCAGGACGAAAAGCGTATGAATTATGGCGGACAGATTGGTTTTGCCAGCTAAATCTAATTTTTAATAGGAAGTTTAAATATGTTTATATCACCTA
>JAKSTK010000142.1 GCA_024402615.1 Treponema sp. | reverse complement strand
GTGTACCAACAATCTGTGAAGTTGGAGTTACAAGTGGAACATAACCAGCAGCTTTATGTACTCTTGGAAGTTCTGCAAGTACATCATCCATCTTGTCACCAGCATTCTGCTGTTTAAGCTGTGATTCAAGGTTAGAAAGCATACCACCAGGAACCTGTGAAAGAAGAATACGAGTATCAGCACCCAAGAATTTAGATTCAAGTGATGAGTAGTGATTACGGATATCACGGAAATAAGCAGCAAGTTCAAGAAGAGCAGCTGTATCAAGGCCTGTATCCCATTCTGTACCTTTGAGCATTTCAACAACAGTTTCTGTTGGTGAGTGAGAAGTACCCATAGACATAGAAGAAATTGCAGTATCAAGCCAGTCAGCACCAGCTTCAGCAGCTTTCAAGAGAGTTGCAACTGAAAGACCTGTTGTAGCGTGTGAGTGAATTTCGATTGGAAGATCACAAACAGCTTTAATTTTCTTTACCAGGTCATAAGCTTCGTATGGTTTAAGAAGACCAGACATATCTTTAATACAGATAGAATCTGCACCAAAGTCAGCGTATGTTTTTGCAAGTTCTGCATATTTTTCATTTGTGTGGAATGGTGTTACGGCATAAGAAATAGCCATCTGAACATCAACACCAGATTTTTTAGCAGCTTTTGTAGCGCGTTCCATGTTACGAGGATCGTTACAAGCATCGAAAATACGGAAACATCCAATACCATTTTTAGCAGCTGTTTCTACGAATTTATCAACTACATCGTCTGCATAGTGTTTATAACCAAGAAGGTTCTGAGCACGAAGCAACATCATGATTTTTGTGTTTGGCATTGCAGCGTGTAATTTGCGGAGACGGTCCCATGGATCTTCGTTCAAGAAACGGATACAAGAGTCATAAGTTGCACCACCCCAACCTTCAACATATTTATAACCAATTTTATCAAGCATACCACAAGCAGGAAGCATATCTGCTGTAGTCATACGAGTTGCGTGAAGCGACTGATGAGCATCACGGATAGCAAGTTCTGAAATTCCAACTTTTGCCATAATTATTTACCTTCCTTTGATTTAATAGCAGCCGCAATAGCAGCAACAATTGCACCATCATTTTTCTGAGCTGGTGCAGCTCCTTTTCCAGTTGTTTCGGCTGGTGTTTCTTTATCAAGCTTACATACATGTACGAACAACTGAAGAAGTTTCATACAAATAATCATGATAATGATGAATCCGAAAACAACACACATACCAAGCAAAGTTAATAATCCACTTTGACCAAGCATTTCCGTGATTGTCATATATCTATCCTTTTTAAAAAATTTGTTTTTCCGAAAAAAATCGAAACATTCGCCCCGATTTTACTCTTTCATAAATATATAGGAAATCAAAGTTAATATCAATTAAAATTCATAAGAGAATTCTACTAATAGAATCAAAAAATGATTATTTGATGAGACGCGGTGATTATGTGATTAGTGAAAATGAAAAAAGCTTTTACAGCCTTCGTTCAGGCTTTTTATAATCTTTATCCCGTATTTCTGGGAATTGAGATTTTTCACAGTAGGTAATCTGCAATTTTCCACCTTCGATTTCTTCTATTTTATAAATAGAATTATTTTCGTAGTTCTGAACAAGCCAGTTATCATAATCTGTCCAATTGTCAAAAACCTGTGTCATTACAAATTACCTCTGTGTAAAATTAGTTACTTACCTGTGTTTCTGCAGCCTTATCTTTTTTTTCAGGAATAATGAAAATGAAAGCAAGACAGCTGATTAAAAGTAAATATGGATAAAGAAGGAATGGCATAATTTCAAAAGCTGAAACATCAACTCCCAAAGAACCTGCTGCAGAAATTGCAACAAGCATCTGAGCACCATAAGGAATGATTCCCTGGAATACACAAGAGAATGTATCAAGAATTGATGCTGTTTTTTTATTTGAAATACCAAAACTGTCAGACATTTCTTTTGCAATAGGGTTAGCCATTACAATAGCAACAGTGTTATTTGCAGTAGCAATATCCATAGCACCAACTAAAAGACCAACACCAAGCTGTCCACCCTTCTTTCCTTTGAATACTTTTTTGATTCCGTTAAGAAGAGCTTCAAAACCACCGTATTCTGTAATTAATGCACAAATTGCAGATACAAGAATTGCTACCATTGTTGTTTCAAACATACCAGTTGCACCGGCACCCATATTTGAAAGCATATCAACAGCCTGCATTGCTCCTGTAGAAAGCATAATAACAGCACCTGAAACAATTCCAATAATCAAAACAACAAATACATTAATTCCAATAATTCCGCATACAAGAACTAAAACATATGGAATAATCTGAATAAGATTGTAGGAATTCTTTATTGTTCCAGTAATATCATAACCTAAAGAAATAATAAGAATTACTATTACTGTAAGAATTGCAGCAGGAAGAGCAATGAAGAAGTTTTCCTTGAATTTATCTTTCATTGCACAACCCTGTCCATTACAAGCGGCAATTGTTGTATCCGAGATGAATGAAAGGTTATCACCAAACATTGCACCACTCATTACAGAACCAACACATAATGGAACACTAAAACCAGAAGTCTGAGCAACTGCAACTGCAATAGGAGTTACAAGAGTAATAGTTCCAACAGAAGTTCCCATAGCAATAGAAACAAAGCAGCTTACAATAAATAAAACTACAGCTGAATATTGAGCTGGAATTATAGAAAGCATAAAGTAAGCAACACTAGAAGCAGAACTTCGACCAACAACACCTACAAACATTCCTGCAGTAAGGAAGATAAGAATCATTGTTACAATGTTTTTATCACCAACACCCTTACCCATAAGCGCAAGTTTTTCATCAAAGGACAAGCTTTTATTCTGAAAACAAGCAACCAGTAAGGCAATAAGGAAAATTACAACGATTGGAATGTTATAAAATCCCATAGGAATCTTAAGAACATATTCAAAAAGAATTCCAAGACCTAAATAAAGTACAAGAAAAACGCCAATAGGAATAAGTGCTATTGGATTTGATTTTTTTTCCATAAATCTAAACTCCTCTTTTTTTATATTTTTTATTGTAAGATTGCACCTTTATCTGCAGAAGAAACTAATTTTGCATAGCGGGCAAGGTATCCTGTTTTTACTTTTGGTTCTGGACATACCCACTTTTCTTTACGCTTAGCAAGTTCTTCATCACTTACTTTAAGAGTAATCTTATAATTGTTGATATCAAGTTCAATTAAATCACCTTCTTCAACAAGAGCAATTGGTCCACCAACAGCAGCTTCTGGAGAACAGTGTCCTAAAGAAGCACCACGAGTAGCACCAGAGAAACGTCCATCTGTAATAAGAGCAACTTCTTTATCAAGCCCCTGACCTGCAAGAGCTGCAGTTACTGCTAACATTTCACGCATACCAGGACCACCCTTTGGACCTTCGTAACGAATAACTACAACATCACCAGATTTAATCTGCTGCTTCT
>JAKSTK010000141.1 GCA_024402615.1 Treponema sp. | reverse complement strand
CAATTATTATCTTCTTGAATGTGTAAAAGAAAAGAAACATATGGAAGTTGCATTCACGAAGTAGAAACACATAACAAGCAGTTCAAAGCTGACAGGCAGTCAAGCTGCCTGCGGTTTGAAACAATGTTATCCCCATCAATAAGAATTGATGTAAATAGAGTCCATTCTGTGTCCCGCTTTTTTGACCCACTCTGATAATCAATGGAATGTTATTACAACCGAAATCTATAACAAACTCATTTGCCTGTTATTAGATTTCGGTTGGATATAGTTATCGTTTTTTTATGATTAATCTGATGGCATTCATTACTGCCAGAATTGTAACACCTACATCACCGAAGACTGCTATCCACATGTTAGCAATACCAAAGGCTGAAAGAATAAGAATCAGAGCTTTAATTCCCAGTGAACCAATAAGATTTTCATAAACAATTCTTACTGTTTTGCGGCTTAATCTGATTCCTTCTACAAGTTTTGAAGGATTATCTTCCATAAGAATAATATCTGCGGCTTCTACAGCGGCATCGGAACCTACGCCACCCATAGCAATACCTGCATCGGCTCTGGCAAGAACTGGCGCATCGTTGATTCCGTCTCCTGTAAAAATCAAAGTTCCTTTCTTTTTACCGCCCTTATTCAAATTACCTAAAAGTTCTTCTACTTTAGAAAGCTTATCTGCACTAAGGAGCTGACCGTAAACTTTATCTACTCCCAGTTTTGATGCAACTGCATCAGCTGTACGCTGATTATCTCCAGTAAGCATTACAATGTTTTCTACACCAGATTTTTTAAGTCCTTCAACTGCTTCTTTTGCATCATCTTTAATTTCATCTGCAATTACAATGTGACCGGCATAAATTCCATCGCAGGCAACATGAATAATTGTTCCATCCTGATGTTCAGTACATTCATCGTATTTAATTTCAAACTGTTCCATAAGTTTTGTATTACCTGCAAGAACAGTTTTTCCGTCTACTACAGCTTTTATACCTTTACTTGTGATTTCTTCTACATTTTCCAACTTAACCTTTTCACAACAATCATCATGATGAGCGGCTTTAAGAGATGCAGAAATTGGATGTGTTGAATACATTTCTGTATGTGTTGCAATTGCCAGCAATTCATCTTCTGTAATTGCAGGACTTACTGCATGAATATGTGTTACAACAAAATCACCCTTTGTAAGAGTTCCTGTCTTATCAAATACGGCAGTTTTTGTATGAGCAAGAGCTTCAAGAAAAGTACTTCCCTTAATCAAAATTCCTTCACGGGCACAGGCTGTAATTCCACCGCAGAAAGACAATGGAATTGAGATTACAATTGCACATGGACAAGAAACTACAAGGAACATTAATGCACGGTTTACCCAAACCGACCAGTTAGCAGCCCAGCTCCAGTCTCCGTTCATAAAGCCCAAAACTACAGAAGGAACAACTGCAAGCAAAACTGCGGCTGCAACTACAATAGGAGTGTAAACTCTTGCAAAACGGGTTACAAACTGTTCAGACTTAGTTTTATTTTCTGTAGCATTTTCTACCAGTTCAAGAATTCGTGAAAGTGCAGAATCTCCGGCGGCTTTAGTTGTCTTGATTTCCAGAACTCCCTGTTTATTAATTGAACCGCCAAGAACCTCATCTCCGGCTGTAACTTTTCTTGGAACCGATTCTCCAGTCAGTGCAGAAGTATCAACAAAGCTTTCTCCCACAAGAATTGTACCGTCGATTGGAATTCTATCGCCAGGTTTTACAACAATCACCGAACCAATTGCTACTTTGTCTGGAGCAACTTCTGTAAGTTCATCACCATTTTTTACAACTGCAACTTCTGGACGGAGTTTTGAAATTGCTTCAATAGAATCACGAGATTTATCTACTGCATAATCTTCAAACTTTTCTCCAACCTGATACAAAACCATAATTGCGGCTGCTTCAGGGAACTGTTTTAAACAAATAGCACCAATAGAAGCAACAGTCATTAAAAAAGCTTCATCAAGAAATTCGCCGTGAATAATATTTTTAATAGCACCAATGATTACATCTTTTCCACAAAGGAAGAAAGCAATTCCACTGAAAACAATTGAAAGAGTTTCAATTAAGTCATAACGAAGGAAGCGGTTTAAATCAATTTCTGCAAGAGCAGGAATCCACTGTGCAAGTGGCAGATGTTCAAAGGCAATTCCAAGTACAAGGAAAACTGCCGCAAAAATAATAGTTTTTACGGAAATTTCTTCTTCCTCTTCGTCATCGTCTCCATGAGAGTGAGAATGACCATGGGAATGTCCGCAATTACAACCATCATCGTGATGGTGATGATGTTCGTGTTCATCATGATTGTGATTGTCATGCTCTTCGTGATGTTCGTGGCATTCACAGTGTTCTTCGTGATTATGTTCTTTTAATTCTTCAATTTCTTCGCTCATATTTTTTTCCTCTATTTTTCATTCCTAAATTTTAATTTTTCATTCTTCATTTTTAATTTCCAGAACATGTTCCATTCCGCATTCAATAATCTCTTTTACATGATCATCTGCCAGGGAATAAAAAACGACCTTGCCTTCTCTTCTGGTTTTTACAAGATTATTTTCTCTTAAAACCTTAAGCTGATGTGAAACAGCCGAAATTGTCATATTCAGCAAAGTTGAAATATCACAAACGCATAAGTCATGTTTATCCAGTGCATAAAGGATTTTTACTCTGGTTGTATCACCAAAAATCTTAAAGAAATCTGCAATATCAAAAAGTGTTTCATCTGCCGGAAACTGATTTTTTACTTCAGCTACCACATCATCATGAATTACTTCGCAATCGCAGGTAATTTCGCTTTTTCCCATATTTTCCTCACTTCAATTGAATATCCGTTCAATTGAACACATATTCAACTATAATATCATTTGAGTATTTGTTCAAGTGAATTTTAGTTTTAAAAACAAAAGGGACAGAGTAAATCGTAAACAAAAGGGACAGAGTAATTTATCTGAGTATCTTAATTTCGATAAAAAAAGCTGCCCTGTCTCCAGAGCAGCTTCCATTTTTTTCTTTAAGTAAAGGCTGAATCAAAATCAGCAGAACTACAAACAGTTTATTTCAAAGCAGAACGGTCAAGTTTATCAAAACCGTCTGTCAGTTCTTTTGCAATTTCCACCAGTTTTGCTAAATCACCTTTTCTCATTCCTTCAATGTTCATTGGCATTACAGGATCATGCAAACTCATACGGAGCAAAATCCATCCCTGAACAGCTTCACTCTTGAATGAAAGACGAATTCCTTCATAAGAATGTGGCATTTCGTAGCCTTTTGCTTCTGCACGCTTTTTGAATTCGGCAAGAACGCCCTGTCCGTATTCTTTGAAATCTTCGCAGTTAATCTTAAAGCGATATTCACCCTCTTCTACTAATGGTGGAAGTTTTTCAATAAGGCTGTCCAGTTTTTTACCTGTTTTAGCAGCTCCTGCCAGAGCAATTACCATTTTTACTGCAAGGAAAGCACCATCATCAAGGAAGTAGTTA
>JAKSTK010000140.1 GCA_024402615.1 Treponema sp. | reverse complement strand
AAGGTGGATGGAATTCTACTCATCCTTCTGCAAAAGACAGACTTAAAAATGTTGATGCAACACTGGCAGAAAACTTCTACTTTGCTACAGGTAAAAGAGCCCGTAAAGCTCGTTTTGCAGCAAACACAGTAGATATCAGATAATTTTTATAGTTATTACAGATTTTTTGAAGATTATGAATAAAGAAAAAAAAAACAATAAAAATGGAAAAATCTGGCAGCGAAGCCTGATTATTGCAGCAGGAAGTTTTGTATTTACTCTGCTTTTATACTTTCTGGGAAGTTTTACTTTCTTTGAAAATAAAACTTACGACCAGCGAATGAAACTGGCCGCAAATTACAAACAGCCTTGCGACCAGATTATCTTTATTGGTGTTGATCAGAAAAGTATCGATTGGGCAAAAGAAGAATACGGTTGGGGATGGCCTTGGCCTCGTGAAGCGTATGCTCGGGTTGTAGAATTTATTTCTGCTGGAAATCCAAACTCTATTGCTTTTGATATTCTTTATACAGAACCTTCTGTTTATGGAGAAAATGATGATGAAACCTTTGCTGCTGCCGAAAAGGACAGTGGCAAGGTTATTCAGACTCTTTATATTTACGGAGAAGGCGATAACACAAAAGTCCTGCCTCCAGTAGATTCAATTAAAGATAATGCCGCCATGCTGGGAAACATCACCAGTCTTATGGACAAAGATGATATTATCCGCCGTGGCAGATTATTTTATGAACTTAATGGCGAAAAAATTCCTACTTTAGGTACAGCTCCACTTTATCTTACAAATCAGAAAAATGATTTTGATTTTTCAGAAGTTCCTACATTAAAAGACGGTTCTGTTTTACTTCGCTATCAGCGCAATCTTGATGATTACATTCCTTATTGGATTAACGATATTCTTTCCAGCTATGATATCTGGAAAAGCGGCGATACAACACAGGAACCTGCTTATGTTCCGGAAGATTTTGCCGACACATATGTTTATGTAGCCTATTATGCACCAGGCCTGTTCGATATTTGTTCTTCACCAGTTTCTCAGGTTTTCCCTGGAGTTGGTGTTCATATTACAACTCTTGATAACTTTCTTACAAAAAGTTTTATTCACAAAATGCCGGAAGTATTAACCTGCCTGTGGATTCTTTTTGTCTCTGTGCTTTGTGCAGTATTCATTACTCTGGCTTCCACAAGACAACATCAGGCAACAACCGTTATTTATATGATTTTAGGACTTCTGGTTGGTGCAGTTTTATGTATTGGACTTCCAATTCTGCTGTTTATTTACGGTTACTGGATGCAGCTTATTGCACCTTCAGCAGCCTTCCTTTTGACCTTCCTTGTTGGCCTTGGCTTAAGTTTAACAATTGAAGGAAAACAAAAACGCTTCATTAAATCTGCTTTCAGTCAGTGTCTTTCAAAAGATGTTGTAAACCAGATTATGAATGATCCGTCTTCTTTTACTCTGGGAGGCAAAAACTTCCAGATGACTGCAATTTTTACCGATATCAGAAAATTCTCTTCTTTCAGTGAATTATTAACTGCGTCTCAGTTAGGACAATTACTCAATTACTATCTTACAAAAATGTCAGATGTAATTATTGATGAATACGGAACAGTTGATAAATACGAAGGAGATGCCATTGTTGCTCTTGTAGGTGCTCCTGTAGAAATGAGTGACCACGCAGAGAGAGCCTGTGCCGCTGCCGTAAAAATGAAGAAAACCGAAGTTCTTATGAACACAGAAATTATTCGTATTGCTGCAGAAGAAAAACCAGCCGATATGGATGAAGATTTGTACAATGCTTTCAAAATCATGGTAGAAAACAACAAAACAATCTTTACCCGCATTGGAATTAACAGCGGAGAAATGATTGCCGGCTACTTTGGTTCAGAAAATAAAAAGAACTACACAATGATGGGAAACAACGTAAATCTTGCTTCCCGTCTGGAAGGTGTAAACAAACAGTATTCCACAAACGGAATTATGTGTTCACAAGCTACAAGAGAATTACTTGGAGACCGATTTGTTGTAAGAAGTCTGGACCGTGTAAGAGTAGTAAATGTAAATACACCAATCCGCTTGTTTGAAGTACTTGAGGAAAAATCGGAAGCTTCAGAAACTTTACTGAAATATGTAGAAAAATGGGAAACTGCCATGACTGCATTTGAAAGCAAAGCTTATGACGATGCACTTCAGCAGATGAAAGATCTTTCTGCAGAAAAACCAGAAGACAATGTTGCCAAATATTATATTTCCCTGCTGGAAAACTTCTTTACAAAAGGAACATATCCTAAAGAAGCAGATGCAGTCGGCGTTGAATATAATCCTGATGACGGAGTATTCAAGTTACTGCAGAAATAGGTCGTAAATATGAATATGAAAAATATATTTAAGACAATGCTGATTATGAACTCTCTGCTTCTGGCCGCTCCTGCAATTTTTGCACAGGCCTTCAGTCAAAAAACAATGTATGTTCTTAAGGCAGATTCAATTAAGCAGAAAGCCTCCGTATTTGGCAAAACAATTTATGTTTCCAAACTTGGAGAATCACTTATAGTGCTGGAAGAAAAAGGCAGCTGGACAAAGGTTCAGGTTCCCGTAACAGGAGAAACTGGCTGGATAAAATCAAAAAGCCTTACAAAGAAAAAAGTAAATGCTGACAGCACATCTGCAGATACAGACGAAATTGCCCTTGCCGGAAAGGGACAGGAAATTACCCGTGAAGTAATTATGAAGCCTGCCAGCAAAGAAGGTTCAATTGTTACAGTCGATGCTGATACAGATGAAGAAACAGAGGAATAAATAAAAAAAACATATTTTAATGTGGTTTATAAGGCAACTTTTGTGCTATAACTTAAGCATGAAAGTTGCTATTTTTTTTGGATCAAAATCCGATAAGGACACTATGAAAAAGGCTGCCGATATTCTTACAGAATTCGGTGTGGATTACAAAGCTTATATTATTTCTGCCCACAGAGCCGGAGCATTATTGCACAAGGTTGTAGAAGAAGCAGAAAAAGACGGCTGCCAGGTTATTATTGCCGGTGCAGGACTTGCTGCTGCTCTTCCAGGAGTTATTGCAGGAATTACAACCCTTCCAGTTATTGGCGTTCCACTTGAATGCGTTTCAGACAAATCAAACGGACTTGGTGGAATGGATGCTCTTTTGAGTATTGTTCAGATGCCACCACAGATTCCAGTTGCTACAGTTGGAATTAACAGTGCAAAAAATGCTGCATATCTTGCATTACAGATTCTTGCCCTGCAGGACAAGGAACTGTCAGCCAAACTCAAAGCCTTCCGTGCCAAATTAGCCCAGGATGCCGCAGACACAGGAATCGACATTAAGTTCTAACCCCTGCCCTCCCAAAAAAGACTTTCCGCTAAAGGAAAGTCTTTTTTTATTTTTTAAACTCAATTCTTTGGCGACCCCCACAGTCCAAAACGGCGTTCCGCGGCTTACCTACGGCCGGCCCTATCGGGCTGCTTCGCACCGCTCCATGCCTTCGCAACCCCTCCGTAAACTTTCACTTTACTCTGTCCCTTTTGTTTGTTGAAACGAGACACCGTTAGGTGGCTCTTAATC
>JAKSTK010000014.1 GCA_024402615.1 Treponema sp. | reverse complement strand
CAAAACGGTCTCTGTCAGCCCATTTTGAATTAGCAGGATTGTGTTTCATTACTTCGCCGTAAAGAACTGCAGCTGCTTCTGCTGCACCAAGTGGAAGTCCAGGATGTCCTGAATTAGCCTTCTGAATAGCGTCCATTGACAAGCTGCGGATTGAAAGTGCAACTGCCTCAACACCTTTTTTGTTCATAAAAAAACCTCTTAAAAATTTATTTTATACGTCCAATTCTCTAATCAAACTAAGAATTTCTGCTTCTGGAGCTTTCTCTTCCAGTGCTTTACGGAATCTTGCACTTCTGAACAAACCTGCAAGTTCTGTAAGAACCTTAAGATGAATCTGCGGATTATGAGTAAGAAGAACAAACATTGTAGAAACAAGGCGTTCATCTGGAGCGTGCATTTCAATTGGCTGTTTGAGATAAACAACACAAATACGCTGATCTTTTTCCTGTCTCATAATTGGAGCACGGGCATGTGGTAATGCTATACCGTTTCCAACCGCTGTACTCAAGACTTTTTCTCTAGTACACAAAGCATTATAAACAAAGTCTGCTGTCATACCATCGGGTAAATCAAGCATTTTAACAAAATTTGAGTAGATTTCTTCAGGAGTTGAACCTTCTACATCCTGAAAAACTCCTCCACGATGAATCAATTCAACAATGTCGGCCTGCAGTTCTGTATTTTCTTCCATAATTTTATAACTTCTCCAACTATTTTTAACTATTTAATTCATGTAAAACTACATAATGGTTATATTTTTATATGTATTTTCATATAAAGAACGCTTCAATTTTCCACTGATTTCTTCATATGTGTCTTCCATCCCTTCCAGAGAAAGTGAAACATCTTCTACCGGGAAATGATCCTTCATAAAAACATTTTCCATTTCTTCAATTATCTTAACTATATGGCTAAATAACTGTACAAGAATGACCAATTCCTGCTGTGGAAAATCTTCCAGATTCAAAGAAGAACAGCCAATAGAACAAACCAAGGAACTTATTTCAGAACAAAGCTTTGTTATACGGGCACGCACTGGAGCAATTTTGTAGTCAGAAAACTGATTATAGTTCTTTTTAAGTATACCAAACCGTTTTTCCATATTCAATAATAGTAACTTACGCTCGGCAGGTTTCATATTCAGTGCCGATGGGAAAATATCATCCATTAAAGATTCCAGTGGTTCCGGTTTTTCTACTTCCAGATTTTCATAAATATAATTTTCCAGATAAGCATCAAATACCTGAGGAGAAAAAATCATAGAAATATCAGCCATTAATGTATTTTCTTTAAACTGTTTGTTCCATGGACCAATGAACGGAATTACTTCGTTACTTTTCCAAAGACGGGACTCTACACCGTAAGAAGCAAAGCCAATTTTCTTTGTATGCTTAAAGAATTCTTCTATACTTCCACAGCTTTTAAGACACAGGACATTAAGATTTTCAAGGAATAACAAAGCCAGCTGTTCTTCAATTGAACTGGCAGGTCCGTTTTTATTAAAACTTGCCAGCAATGTTTTTTCAAACGTACTGTACCATTCTTCGCGGGCAATATCTTCTTCCGAAAGAAAATCTCCCCTCTGTGCCGGCTGAAGAGTAAGTTCAACCTCCGAAGTTTCCCAATCAATTACGCGACAAAGAATACGATCTCCGTATTTGATTTTTTTATTTCCGCAGATTTTACTTAAAGGCCAGGCAGTTAAATCAATATACTGAGGTAAACCATACTGCACAGAAGCAAGGGTTACCTTTTCGTTAGAATGATCACTGTAAATGTATGGAATTACGTAACCTTCGCCAAACAGAGAGAAAGTATCCATTGCCTGGTTCATTGTAAAACTTACAGCTTCTGGTAAAACGGGATTTCCATCAGCCTTTACAACTGTAATTTTATCTGGAGCTACTTCCGGATTAATAAAAGGCATACAGCGATGACCAAGAATTACATAGCCTTTTTTAATTTCTTCTTTGGATGGCATAAAGCTGAACCAGCGGCCAACAAATACTGCTGACCGGGTAACAAATTCTTCATTTATTAAAGAAAAAACATAACCTGAAGAACTTAAAATATCAAAAGCCTGCTCTTTTGTAAGTTTTACATTATTTTTTCGCAGATATTTGTTAAATTCATCAACAGTAAAAATATTTTTCTGCTGTGAAAGATATCTGTCTATTACAAAAGAAGCATCCAAATCCATATCTTTAAAAATACAAAAAACTTAGAAGACTGACAAGATTTATAAGAATTTATATGTAGAAAAATTCAATTTACTATATACTACAAGCATGAAACTTACTTTTCTTGGAACTGGAACAAGTCACGGAGTACCAGTAATTGGTTGTGACTGTGAAGTGTGTACTTCTTCAAACCCTTTAGATAAAAGAAACCGTTGTTCGGTTTATGTTGAACCAGAGGATGGCAAAAAAATCCTTATTGATATTGGACCTGAATTCCGCATTCAGGCAATTGAAAATAAAGTCAAAAAAGTTGACGCTTTGCTGTTAACTCACAGTCATGCAGATCATTTACATGGAATTGATGATTTAAGAATTTTCAGTGCCGATATGTTTAAAAAACCAGATCACGCAAAAAGTCTGGAACAGTTTAATGCACCTCCAATTCCTGTTTATACAAATAAACAGACTATGGATGACATTGAAGTTCGGTTTGCATATTTTTTTAAGCACAGTGTAGAAGGTGGAGGTCACGCAAAAGTAACTCTTAACCTTGCCGACCAGAAATTCACTTACGGAGCAACAGAAATCACCCCAATTCCTATGCTGCATGGTCACTTGGAAACTACCGGCTGGTTACTTACAGAAACAGACTCTAATGGAGAAAAAAAATCGATTGCTTACCTTACTGACTGCAGTTTTATCAGTGAAGAAAGTTTTGAATTGATTAGAAAGAATTGCGGCATCTTAAAGCATTTGATTATTGACGGACTTAGAATTAAACCTCATTCTACCCACTTCTCTTTTGAACAGGCAATGGAAGCAGCCGAAAAGTTACCTGCCGAAAATGTATGGTTTACTCACATTACACATCAGACAAGTCATAAACAGGTTCAGGATTATATAAACGAAAATCTCAGCAGATTTCCAAAACTTACCAGAAATACAAAACCTGCCTACGATAAACTGATAATAACTACCTGATTTTTCACATAAAGACAAACTTTACATAAAGTACAAGAAAAAAAATAACCGCCTTCAGAAAACTGAACGGCGGTTTTTTATAAATCACAATTAAAAAAGTTTTACAAATTATAACTTATTTTGTTTCTGTAGCTGTAGCCTTAGGAACAGTTACTTTCTTTGTGATTCCAGTGAAGTCTGAACGAAGACAACGTGTACAAATTGTAATTGTTCTTGTTGTTCCCATGATTTCAGCCTTCATTCTGATAAGGTTTGGTCTCCAAGTTCTACGAGTGTGATTGTAAGACTTACTAACTTTATTTCCTGACATTGGAGTCTTTCCACAAATAAAACACATTCTTGACATTTCTATATCCTTCCTTACTAAACGGTATTCCCACAATTAAACGATAGTTTTATAAAATTACACAAATAGAGGAAAAAAGTCAACTGTACAAACTTTGAATTCCTGAATTTGTGCCCAATTCTATCGGTTTTTTTGCAAACTTACAATCGTAAGTTTGCAAATTTACAGTAAATTCTTCTTTCCCCAGCTCTGAATAAGACTTGCAGGATCTTTACTGAGCAAAGCTTTTACCAGCAGAAGATTTGTCTGACTGAACACATTCTGCATTTTTTCCTGCTCTTCTGCCGAAAAATGACCAAGTACATAATCTGCAACAGACATACGGTCATCGGAAGGGCGTCCAATTCCAAAACGAAGGCGCCAGAAATCAGGAGTGTTCAAAACAGTTTTTGTTGAACGCAAACCGTTATGACCACCAAGTCCACCAGACCATTTTAAGCTTACAAAACCAGGAAGTAATTCCAGTTCATCATGAACAACCATTACATTTTCCGGCTTAAGTTTATAAAAATTCACCACTTCAATAATACTTTCACCGGAAAGGTTCATATATGTCTGTGGTTTCAAAAAGTAAATATGAGCAGGAGCTTCTTCTGGAACCAAAACAGGACTTCCGTCTTTTTTAGAACAGATTTTTGTATCACAAGCCCACTGAGCAAGTTCCTGTGGAGTGCAGGAAGCAATTTCTCCCTTGAACTTGCGCTGCCAGCTTAACTTATTTGCAAAAGGAAGTGAATCCTCAAAATACCAGGAAACATTATGTCTGGTTTTTTCATATTCCTTTCCGTAATTTCCTAAAAATGCTACCAGTTGAATCATTTTGCCAAATCCTGAGGATCAATTACAAATCTCTTGAAAGCATAAGATGCAACTTCAAATGGATATGGAGTCAAATTACACTTTCCGTAATAAGTATCATTTTCTGCACCATGAACCGTAAACAGTTTAAGAATTGCAGTATCTTTACCTGCTTTAATTTCAATAGTTGCAGTTAATTCACCATTAAGCACAGCATCTTTTGCATACCATTTTGTTGTTGTAAGAGAACAAAGTTTCTGAGCCCAGTCAGCAGCCGCACCATCTTTTAATTCAAAATCAACACCTTCAATAGACCAGTTTCCGTTATCATCTGCAAAAACACCCCATTCATCATCAGCAGGAGTTTTTACAAAGACAGAAGAAACCTGATTTTTATCAAAGTTAATAATGGTTTTACTTCTTAAATCATCTGGAGTTTTTGTAAAACTGAGATTCAAATTATCATTAATAAGGTAAATATCATTACTGTTATCAAAACAAACAAAGCCTTGAGTTCCTGTAGAAGAATCTTTACCAATATGGAGAGTTCTAAGAACTGTTCCGGCAGATTTTACTGTTACAGTAATTTTCTGACCTTCATTCATTTCATAACGGTTTAATGCCGCTTCATTATTTGCTTTTCCAACTTTATTCAAAGCACTGATTGAAGAAACTCTTTCAACAAGATTCTGAACAGAGCTTAAATTAGCAGGATATTTTTCTTCACCAACAAACCAGTCATTTCCTTCTTTTACAATAGAGAAAGCAATTTCTGGCTGTTCAATAATCAATTCGTCTGGTTCCTGAGAAATATCAAAAACCTTTACTCCACTTCTTGAAGAAAGAATTCCCTGAAGGATACAAACCGCAAGAAGTACAACATCAGCAATAATAAGAATTAATTTTCGAGCCTTCATTATTTGTCCTCCTTTTTAGCTTCTGGTTTTTCTTTTGTAATTGTACGAGTATCATCAGGATTGTATTTTCTGTTAATTCTGATTCTTCTTCTTGAACGGATACGCCATACAACAAAACCGGCAATTGCTACAAGCACTGTAAGTCCATACTGATTAAAGTATTGAAGGATTTTTGCAGCAACAGCATTTTTGATTGTCAGAGTATTCAAAGAAAGACCTTTTGTTCTCATTTCACACAAATCTGCATTTCCGTTGAGGTAATCAATTGCGTTCATAATAAGCATTGCAATTGGAGTAGTTCCCTGAGCATCAAATACCTGATAAGTAGTAATGTATGAACTTCCTGCTACAAAGATTTTTCCCGGAAGTTTACTTGATGCCATGTAATTTGAACCAATCATATCTGAAGTTTCAATTTCGTTTCCATCTTCATCATACATTACAGGAGCTTCATCAAAAGCACTGTTGAAGTTACCTTCCAGAAGAACTGCCATAATTTCTGAATGATATTTTGTTTCATCGGCTGGTGGAACAATTGTAATTGGATTCAAAACCATATTCTTGTCTGTTGAACGCCATGACTGATCAGAAGAACGGGCAAGAACTGTGACTTTTACATTTGGATCAGATTCTGCAGCAGAAACATCCAGAGAACCATTTTCCAGCATTGTTACATAACCAAGATTCTTTGTAATAGGATGATTTTTAGCCATCTGATTTTTCTGAATAAGTGGAGCCCAGTAATAATTCAATTTTCCGTACTGTGAATTATTATTTACGAAACAGTTTTTATCCATAACCATATCGTAATTGCGCTGAACACCGTATTTGTTCAACAAACGGTCAAGATTAGAAACATTGTCTGAATACTGTGGACCACCGTTGTAATATGCTCCAGCCCCTGCAGTATTTACACCATCAATGAAGAACATTACATTTCCGCCACGCATAATAAACTGGTCGATTTTGTAAAGTTCATCTTCATAATAATCCATCTGAGGACCATTTATGATAATTGTATTAATTCCTGTTGGAATATCTGTTTCAGACAAATCAATATCAACTAACTGATAACTATCACGAATAGCAATATCAAGATTTGCAGCATACTTTTCTTCATCAAGAGGAAGTTCCTGATGTCCCATAATATAGCCAATCTGAGTTGGTTTAGAAACAAGGGCCTGAATACATGCATTCAAGTTACTTTCTACTTCATCAAGACCATAAACTGCTGTACCAAAAATTGTCTGTTCAACTCCTAAAGGCAAAGTTTCAAATTTATCATCATATTCAACAACTACACCAACAAGGGCTGTCTGACGGGAATTGTCAGCACCTGTGTAGTAAAGCTCGCGCAAACCGTAATGTTCAGAAATCAACTGAGCTTCATCAGAAGAAGGGGCAACAAGAGCATAATCGAGTCTGTCCTGAGCCTGTTTATTTACAGACTTAAATGCGGCACTTACAATTCCTTCAACCTGATCAATTCCAGAAATTCTCATTTTCTTAAGAGGTTCGCTAAGGTAAACTGTTACTTTGATTTTTTCATTTGCCTTAAGACCTGCAAGAGAATCTGCTGTATGAATCATTTTTGAAATTGCTGATGTCAGACGATATTCAAAACCGTCAGAAGTTGTAATTGGATCAATAACCTGAACATCGGCTCCGTAAGTTATAACAAGTCCCATGTAAGACTGTTTGTAACCTACTTCATTATTTTTAATTTCCTGAATCTGAACCTGTTTTAATCCAAAATCTCTGGCAAGCTGAACATTTTCTTCCTTAGAAACATCAACAAAAGTAACTGTAAAATTCTTATTTGCAGCAGCTTTATATTCTTCAAGGAAGTCAGAAACATACTGAGAAATTGCGTTGTACTGAGCAGGCAAGTTTTTATCAAAAAAGACTCTGATAGAAAGTGGCTGATCAAGATTTTTTACAATATCTTTGCTGGCAGATGAAATAGAATAAGATTTAGGCTGTGTTAAATCCCAGCGTTTATAGGTTTTATTTCCTGCAATATTAATCAAAATCAGAAGCAGAATGAATAAAAGAAAATCTGATTTTGGGCTCTTAAGCCAGTTCCAAAACTTTTTCATTTTCTACCTCCTCCTAGTTTTTAGCCTGCTGCTGAATTTTCACTGTCAGAACAAAGAACAATGCTGTAAGTGAAAGGAAATACAGAATGTCACGAGTATCTACAATTCCTTTAGAAATTGAAGAGAAGTGAGCATTTGCCGAAAGGAATGAGAAGAACTTTACAACTGCTGCAGGGAAAAGCACCATAAAAGAATCTACCATTGTAAGTACAATACAAATTACTGCCGCAACAAAGAAAGCAATAATCTGATTTTTTGTAACTGATGAAGCAAATACACCAATTGCAGTAAAGCTGGCACAAAGGAAAATTGCACCAATATAACCACCGATAATTGGACCATAATCCGGAGAACCAAAAATCTCGGCAGTAATTACATAAACTAAGGTTGGTGCAAGCATAACCAGAGTTTCAATAAATGCAGCGAGAAATTTACCTGTTACAACATGAACTTCTGTTAATGGCAAAGTCATTAAAGTTTCAATAGAACCAACTCTTCGTTCTTCTGCAAAAACTCTCATAGTCAAAGCAGGAATAAACAAAGAAAGAAGAATTGGAAGTAAAGAGAAAAAGTTTCTTAATTCTGCTCTATTCTGCAAAAAAAAGGTTGAGAAGAACAAGAAGCCGGAAGCAATCAGGAACAAACCTGTTACAATATATGCAATTGGACCTGAAAAATAGGATTTTAATTCCCTTTTCATAATAATCAGGGCTGTATTTTTTGATTTTTTACTCATTTTCACCCTCTTTCTTTTCGTTAGTTGTTAATGCATGGAATACATCTTCAAGACTGTTCAACTGAATTGCCAGTTCATAAAGAGAATAACCTTTTTCCATAAGTTTTTTACAAATTTCCGGACGGATTTCTGCATCACCTTTAATAGAAACAATCAATTCACAGGCAGTTGCTCCATTGATTGTAGTTTCTGAAGCTTTATAAACTGAATCTACCGCATCAATAGTTTTAAGCACAGTTGAATAATCTTCTGGTGAACCGCCACCAACTGTAATTTTAACAGAAATTTCGTGGCCAAAGCGTTCCTTAAGTTCTTCGATTGGACTGTCTGCTACAAGTTTACCGCCGGAAATAATAATTGCACGGCTGCAGATAGTTTCAACTTCACTCAAAATGTGAGTAGAAATAATTACGGTACGGGTTTTACCAATTTCACGGATAATTGCACGAACATCTTCTACCTGATTTGGATCAAGACCGGAAGTTGGTTCATCAAGAATAAGGATTTCAGGATCATGAACAAGAGCATGAGCCAGAGAAACACGCTGACGGTTACCTCTGGAAAGTTCAGAAATATTTTTACTCATTACTTCTTTAAGTCCACATTCTTTACAGAGTTCAGGAACCTTAACTTTAGGATCTTCACCATGGATATCAGAAATATATTTGAGATAATCTTCAACAATCATATCTCCGTAGAGAGGAGCAGATTCTGGCATGTATCCGATTTTTTTCTTTGCTTCTACTGGATTTGTAGAAATATTAAGACCGTCAATTAAAACCTGACCGTCAGTTGGCTCCAGAAAGCCTGTAATCATACGCATTGTTGTAGTTTTGCCAGCACCGTTAGGTCCAAGAAGTCCAACAATCTGACCAGTTGGAATTGAAAAGCTGACATCATTTACCGCACGGAAAGTCCCAAAAGTGCGGGAAACGTGGGAAACTTCAATCATTTTGTAATGCCTCCATTTTTTTATGTAACTTAAAATATATTATAAAAAACATCATTTGTGAAATAAAGTTTCAGTCAAAAAAGGGTATGTTGCGTAAAAACAAATTTTTATATAAATTACAGATAGACTTTACGTTTGTGATGAACCACCGCTGGAGCTAATATAGCCCGCATTACCGATGACGCCACGGCGCTTCGCGTATCAACATCAACGAGTAATTTACTACCCATTAAAAAACCAAAACATTTTAAATTTTCTCATTTTTACAGGAGTTCGTCATGAACAAATACGCAAAGCGTTATTTAATTGATGCAATGTCTGGTATGGCCCAGGGACTTTTTGCATCTTTGTTGATTGGTACAATCATCAAAACTTTGGGACAGCAGTTAGTACGTCTTAATGACAATGCTGTTTTTCAGTTTTTAGTAAATGCAGGTAATTTTGCTACAGAAAGTCATGTAGTTGGTGCTGCAATGGCAATCGGTATTGGATTTGCCATGGGAGTTCCAGCCCTTGTTCTCTTCTCTCTTGCAGCAGTTGGTGCCGCAGCAAATGTAACCGGAGGAGCAGGTGGTCCTCTGGCAGTTCTGATTATTGCAATTATTTCTGCTGAATTAGGAAATCTTGTAAGTAAAAAAACAAAGGTTGATATTATTGTTACTCCAGCAGTTACAATTCTTGCAGGAGCTTTACTTACAGTGCTTACTGCAAAATACATTGGAATTGCAGCTTCTTCGGTTGGTAAATTCCTTGTTTGGACAACAAAGCTTCATCCATTTGTAATGGGTATTCTTGTTTCTGCAGTAGTTGGTATTGCTTTAACTTTACCAATCAGTTCTGCCGCAATTTGTGCCGCTTTTGGATTAACAGGACTTGCCGGTGGTGCAGCAGTTGCCGGTTGTTGTGCTCAGATGGTTGGCTTTGCAGTACTCAGTTTTAAAGAAAACGGTTGGGGAGGAATTCTTTCACAGGGATTAGGAACCAGTATGCTTCAGATGCCAAACATCATTAAAAATCCTAAAACCTGGCTTCCACCAATTATTGCATCTATGATTACCGGTCCATTAGCAACTTGCGTATTTAAAATGGAAATGAATGGTGCAGCAGTTTCTTCCGGAATGGGAACCTGCGGTTTTGTAGGACAGATTGGAGTTATTACCGGATGGTTTGAACCTTCTGCAAAAGCTATTGAACACGGTGCAACAGCAATCACTCCAGGTTTTGTTGAATGGCTTGGATTATTGTTAATCTGCTTTGTTCTTCCTGCATTAATCTGCTGGGGCTTAGGAATGCTCTTCAGAAAGCTTGGATGGATTAAAGAAGGTGATTTAGCCTTGGAAACAAAACCAGTTACAGCAACAAAAACCGCTGAAGAAACTACAGAAAATAAAGAATAATTTCTGCGATGAGCTAAAATAAACAAAAGGGACAGAGTAAATTGAATGAAATTACAATTTACTCTGTCCCTTTTGTTTTTAAACCGCCCCTTCCTCCTCCCCCCACCCTCCGTGCAAGTACTCCCTGAACCGAAAAACCACATTCGGTGCGTTTTTTTATGAACGGAAAATGCAAAGGTCTGTCCCCTCGGGCAATGTGGGCAAACATAACTACAAGTAAGAAGTTCTAAAAAGACGTAATGAAAATGGATTTGTCGCAATACTTGAAGGGTGTCGCAAGGAGAAGTGCGCACGCACACACAGCAACAGTCAACCGCAGGTTGCCCTTCAACAGTTGCGGCAGAGACATTGTAATGAGAGTCTTTTTAGAACAGGGGTAGTTAGTTTTTAGTACGCAAGATGTACGGAGGGACAGACCTCCGAAAGCACCTGTCGTTAAATAAAAAAAACCTGCAGTTCGCTGCAGGTTTTTCGTTTCAGGGAAACGCTAATTAGTCACGAGACATGAGGATGATAGCTGGACCGTCACCTTCACCAACATCGTACCAGATTACGAGTGAAGAACCACCAACAGCATCTTCACCGTATGTGAGCTGGATAGAAGCTTCGAAAGTTTCTCCACCAACAACGTTTTCGATAAGTACTGCACCAGAACCAGCATTTGAATCGATTTCTTTCCACCAGTTAGCTGCTGGAGATCTATCAACCAAACGAATGTTGAGTTTAGCAATATCGATATCTGACTTAGCTTTCCATGTTACGTTCAAAGTATCACCAGCTTTTGGCAAATCTTCACCGTAGAGGTTAGCGAGGTCACAGTATCCTTCGTAGTTAGAAATTACAGACATATCCTGCTGACCATTGATCCATGGGTGGTTTGTAGCAACTTCGAAGAATGCAGCATATTTTTCAATAGCAACATCTCTTACAGCTACGTGTGGAGCAGCTGGAGTTTCGTTAGCTGTATCTGTAGATTCAGCAACTCTTTCGAATGTAAGTGTAGCTTTAGCACCAACTTTTGCAACACCTTCCATCAATGGGTTTTCTTTAGCATCCTGATCATATACGAAACAGAGTGTAAAATCACCTTTTACAGGTTTTTCAAGAACATAGTCATAGTTCCATTCTACAGGAACACCAGCTTTAATATCTTCAGCAACGAGGACACAAACTTCACCAAGAATTGTCCAATAGTTAGCCTGAGCAGACTGGTCAGTTACGTGAGCAAACAACATTGGAATATCAATATCAGAAGTGAATTTAGATCTGATTTCAATTGTATCACCAGCCTGTGGTTTGTCTGTTTTTACGAGTGGGTAGTGAGATCTTTCTTTCAATGACTGATAGTTAGGACCATACTGGTTATATGGCATTTCCCAAACTTCACCACCATCGATTGGGTCAAGTACATAAGATCTTGGGTGAACTGAACCTGCACCTGCATCCTTTTTTGCTCCACCAGATGAAGCACAACCTGTTAACAATGTAGCAGCCAAAGCTAAAGCAGCTACAGAAAGGCTTAATAATTTTTTCATAATTTTTAATTCCTCCAAAGTTTTTTAATAAACTTAGTTTTTAGTATTCTTTTATTTTACACCACCTAAAAAATAACGCAAATTAATTATGAATTAATAACGGTTTTTTAAGCAATTCACCCTAGAAAATACCCATTTTCTATCAAAATATTCGCCCTTATATTCTGATATGTGGTGAATAAGTGGTTTTTCTACCAGAATCGACGATTATATAGAAAATATGATTCAAAATTTATATAATCACGTTACGAGGTAACAATATGAATTTTGAAACAAAATGTCTTCATTCAGGCTATACTCCAAAAAACGGAGAACCTAGTCAGATTCCTATCGTGCAGAGTACAACATACCGTTTTGATAGTTGTGACCATGTTGCTGCACTTTTTGATAAACCAACAGAATTTATGTATTCACGCTTTGCTAATCCAACCTGTGATGCAGTAGAAAAGAAAATTGCAGATCTTGAAGGTGGAGTTGGTTGTATGCTTACCTCTTCGGGACAAGCTGCTACTTTGCTTTCCGTATTAAATCTTTGTTCTTCTGGAGACAGCTTCATTGCTTCTTCTTCGATTTACGGCGGAACAATCAACCTTTTTGGTTTTACTTTGAAAAAGCTTGGTATTGAATGTATCTGGGTTGATGTAAATGCAACTTATGATGAAATTGTTAAAGCAATCAAACCAAACACAAAATGTATTTTTGGCGAAACAATTGCAAACCCTGCCCTCACCGTATTTGATTTTGAACTTTGGGCAAAAGCTGCACATGACAATAATCTTCCATTAATTATTGATAATACTTTTGCAACTCCATATCTTTGCCGTCCTTTTGAATGGGGCGCAGACATTGTAGTTCACTCAACAACAAAATATATGGATGGTCACGCTATTCAGGGTGGTGGTGCCATTGTTGATTCCGGCAACTTTGACTGGGAAAAAGTTTACAAAGCTACTGGTAAATTTGCAGATATGGTTGAACCAGATGAATCTTATCACGGATTAAAATATGTTGGAGATTTTGGAAAAGCTGCTTACATTGTAAAAGCAAGAACACAGCTTATGCGCGACTTCGGTTGTTACCCTGCTGCACAGAGTGCTTTCTATCTGAACATGGGATTGGAAACACTTCCAGTAAGAATGGAACGCTACTGTTCAAATGCTCTTAAAGTTGCAGAATTCTTTAAAGCTTCAGACAAAATTGCTTCTGTTGCTTATCCTGGACTTAAAGGTGATAAATATTACGACAGAGCACAAAAATATCTTCCAAAAGGAACTTGTGGTGTAATTTCTATCAGTATTAAAGGTGGAAGAGATGCAGCAGTTCGTTTTATGGATGCTCTCAAGCTTGCCAGTGATGAAGTTCATGTTGCGGATATCCGTACCTGTGTACTTCACCCTGCTTCTGCTACTCACCGTCAGCTTACAGACGAACAGCTTGTTGCTGCTGGAATTGACGGAGGAATGGTTCGCGTTTCTGTAGGTCTTGAAAATGTTGATGATATTATTGAAGACTTAAAGAACGGACTTGCAGCCATCTAAAAATTAAAAAAAGGTTTGATTATGAAAAAGTTTATTAGTTTTATTTTATCAGTTTTTATTTTTTCACTTTCTTTATGCTCTTGTGTAAATAATTTTGAACACGGAGAAAACTTCTCTTTTGAAATCAAAGCTGCCGATTTAATTAAATCAATTCGTGCAGCATCTTTAGATGATTTTGGAGAAGACGCCTATACTGACGAGTATTACAAAATCACAGCCACTCTTACCGGCTCAAAAGGTACTGTAAATACTCAAAATCAGTATTTCCTTTGCGAAGGTGATGAAGAAGATAATATCTATTCACAGGAAACTATAAAATTTAACTTTAATAATCTTCCCGTTAATCAAACCTGGAATATTTCTGTTTATGTTCAGCGGGAATCAGAAAATTGCAGTTCTACAGAATTATATGCTTTGCAGAATGATATAATCATCGAGAAAAATAAAACTGTAACTGCAAATCTTCAGTTTATTCAGGATGAAAGATACAAAGAAATTACTACTGTAAGTTTTTATGAGGATTCTGATTTTGCCAGCATAGACGGAAGTGAGTATATTTATACTTCAAAAACAGATGCTACATCAGATTTTTATCTGTCTTATATTGCACAGACAGACAAAAATTTTTATACCGACGAATACGCTTTTACCGCAGTGTTTGAAACTCCAGAAAAAACCGTTGAAATTGCTCCTGTAGAAGTAACAACAGATGAAAATGAGGATCCTGGAAAAATTGATCCTGCAAAAAATATTTACCTGCCATTAGCATTTGGTAAAAAAGGAGTATATAAACTTACAGTAACATTAAAACATAAAGAAAATGGCTCTTATGTTCAGAAAAAATACGCCTTCTACTGTGGTTCCATAAATACAGGCTATGTAATGTATAACGGAGGTTCCTTACTTTACCCATCTTATCCTGACAGATCTGGAAATGGTTATTCTTATGATGATTTTACTTTTGATTCCAAAGGTAACATTTACTTCTTTTCAACTTATGGTTCCACTTCCATTACCCATATGGCACCGGCACCAAGCGGCAGTAATTTTGAAAATCTTTATTTGGATGATTCTGATTTTGAACTTAAAAAAATTGCCTTTGATAGAAAAACAGATAAATTATATTGTCTTTCTGAAGTTATAAAAAGCAATCCAAAGCAATATTCTCTTCTTTTAGTTAATACAGAAAATAAAGAAGTTTTTGAATATATTTCCGGAGACATTGCTATTGAATATTCCCCTAATTATGGAATACCTGCTGGAGATTATCACATTGCAGTCAGCAACAACTGTCTGTACCTTTTTGTAAAAGAACAACTTGATGATGAGACTGAAAAAAACAATTACGATATCAAATTATATAAATATGCTATTTCTGAAAGCTCACAGTCGCTGTCACTTGAATTGCTTTCTACAGTTTCTTTTGCAGAAACATTAGGAAGTGATTTTAATTCAGAATATGTGCATGCAAATGATATTTTAGTTGAAGAAAATACTATCTATACCTTGTTCAATGCGGATAATTTTGAAATAAATTATAAGTTTATCAATGAAAATATCCAGCACAAGCTTATTTCTTATGGCGGAATTGCTATTTTTAACGATACAGATTCCGGCATGAAATATTTAAAAACTGTAGGCTGCAACAATAAAAAACAGATTTATAAGCAAAACTCTGTTCCTTTGTACACAAATATACAGGCTTTTGATGGATCTGGAGAAAATAAAGTTATAGATAAGGTTTATATTAATACAGCAGAAGGATCTTCTATACCAGATTATTCCAGAGCCTTTTTCCCAGGAGAAATTCAGATTTCTGATTACGCAGGTGCTTCTTATAACGAAAACAAAGTAGATTATATTATCAGCCCGGGCAAATTTATTGCAATTAAATCTGACCGAATTTGTATCAGCG
The DNA here is from genome assembly GCA_024402615.1 of Treponema sp. Lineage (GTDB taxonomy): Bacteria > Spirochaetota > Spirochaetia > Treponematales > Treponemataceae > Treponema_D. The sequence continues at coordinate 15,091 of JAKSTK010000014.1, read as the reverse complement.
AATACGGCTACAATATTTCTAAAGCTTCCGGCGATTACAAATATCTGGTTGAACCAAAAGTTTCAATTATTGGGTTTAATCCAGAAACTTATAGCCTGACTCTGGATGAAGAATACGACAGAGAATATCCTGAAGTTTTTATGCCAAAATACAACAAAAAAGATTTCGAAAATATTATTCAGCCTTCTATTTCTGGTGACAATTTCTTCATTTATGATGAAATGAATGAGCAATACATAAATGCAGGGTCTGTATATTGTCCTCTTCTTGTTGTTGCCACAGAAGAAGAATTGAATAATACTTACTGATTCTAAAAAAACGCAAAAAAACAAAAAAAACTGTCAAGTTCTCAACCACAAAAAACAAAAAAAAATGTTAATTTTTTTTGTAAAAATGAACGAATTTGCTTTTTATGTGATATACTACAGAGACTACTCAAAATTTAAAAAAGGAGCCATTTTGTGAGCAAACACGATTTTCCCCAGATTCACTTTTATGATCAGGACTTTGTAGATATTTATAATAAAACCTGGTCTTGGGTATCTCCATATTGGTTTAATCCTAAAACAGGGGAACAGGACAGCGAAGGGCTTTTTGTTTATCCAGAAAACGATAAAAAAATTCTCAATCAGTTTGAATCAATTTTCTCATCATTCTTTTTAGTATATTCAAACAGAAATTTTGATCCATGTCAGAATATTGATTACTTTTATGCACGCCAGGAAGAAAATGGTGCAATCCGCTGTAAATATGACATCGACACCAACCAGCCTGTAATTTCTGCTGATAATCCTGACGGAATTGGTTTACCACTTTTTGCGTGGGCAGAATTCAACCTTTTCCACAAATCTGCTAATAAACGTCGTATTAAAGATGTTATGCCATATCTTCAGAAATATATGACATGGCTTGATGAAAACTACAAACAGGAAAACGGTCTTTATGCTGTTCCTGCTTCTGTAAGTACAATGACAAATGCTCCTCGCGAAGCTGCAGTTTATCCAATTGACTTCAACGCTTGTATGGCAATTAATGCCTCTTACATGTCTGCTCTTGGAGATATTCTTAATGATAAAGATTTAAGTTTCCAGTACCGCAGAATGTACTTCTCTATTAAGACAAGAATTAATTCCCTTATGTGGAATAATGATACAGGCTTCTATTACGATCTTGATAAAGACGGTAATCAGTTGAGCACAAAAACAATTGCTGCTTACTGGACAATGCTTGCCGAAATTCCAAATGCCGATAAAGCAGACCGTTTAGTTGAACACCTGCAGGATGAAAATTCTTTTGGAACAGATCATCCATTCCCAAGCTTAAGTGCTGATGATCCACACTTCAGCGAAGAAGGTAACGGTTATAACGGAAGTGTATTCCCTGCATTCAACTTTATGGTAATTAAAGGTCTTGAAAAATACGGTCAGTACGAATATGCCCGCGAATGTGCAATCCGTCACTTGTACTTTATTCTTGAAGGACTTTTACCAAACGAAGAAAAAGTTCCTGGTGATTTGTTCGAAGCATATCTTCCTACAAAAGAAGGAAAACCTGTTATGGACGGAGACAATCTCTTCCCAAGAAAGCGCTATCTCTTAACAGCAGGACTTTCTACAATTGCTCTTATGATTGAAAACATCATTGGTCTTTCAATCAGCTTGCCAAGAAAAACTGTAGACTGGATTATTCCTAACCTGGAAATTATGGGTATTGAAAACCTTTCACTTAAACGCAATCTCATTACTATCCTCAGTAACAAGAGTTCCCGCGGATGGGAGATTCAGATGGAAAGTGAAAAGTTGTACTACTTCACAATCAATATCATTGACCAGAAGAAAAAGACCCTGCCTATTCCTTCTGGAAAATGTTCTATGCTTATTGATAAGCTTTAATCCATAAGCTCTAGTAGACCGGAGAAAGATGTCGACCCCAGAATCAGTAATCGAAATCGGTTCTACAGGGGTTCGCCTCCTGGTAGCCGAAGTAACTTCAGACAAAAAGCAAAATATCCTCGACCGTGCAGAAATGCCTTTACCGCTGGGAAAAGATGTATTTACCAGTGGAGTAATCAGTCAGGAAACTTCTAATCTTCTTGTACAGATTTTAAAGCGTTACAAAGAACAGCTTATGGGCTGGGGAATTACTCCGGAACAGTCTGCCTGCTTTGCTTCTATTGCTTTCCGAGATGCAAAAAACTGCGATCCTATTTTGGACCGGGTTCTGGTTCAGACAGGGTTTAAAATCAAAATTATTGATGGTATTGAAGAAAACCGCCTTATGTATCTGGCAGTTGCAGATGCCATTAAAGACCAGCCTGTAGATTTTAAAAATGACGATACAGTAATTCTCGTTGTTGGCGGAAGTACCTCTGAAATGATGATGATGTCTGACGGAAAAATGGCCGGCGTTCACAGTCTGAAAATCGGTACAGTCCGTATTGACCACCATATGGGAATGAGCGACGAAGGTGCTTACAGTTACGAAAATGTAAATCACTATATTGAAGAATCAATCAACAATACAAAAGGTTCTCTGGAAAGTGAATTAAATCTTTCGCAGGTAAAACAATTTATTGCGGTTGGTCATGATGTAACTCTTGCAGCTCTTCAAAAAGGAAAACCAATTTCTACTTTTCTGTGGGAAATTAAAAAAGAAGATTTTGAAAGCTTTGTAATGGAAATTCAAAAATACACAATTGATGAATGCCGTGCAAAATTCAAAATTCCTTACCATGAAGCAGAAACTTTGCAGTTAAGTCTTTTGATTTACTCAAAGTTTATGAATCTTACTCAGGCAAAAACTCTCATTGTTCCTGAAACTAATATCCGTAACGGTTATATTCTAAGTAAAACTTCCAGTGAAAATGACGAACTTCAGAAGGAATTCGACATGCAGATTACAGCTTCTGCCAGAAACCTTCTGCGCAAATATCACGGAGATGAAAATCATGCAGAATGTGTCCGTATGATCAGTACAAAATTGTACGACACAATGAAAAACGAACTGGCAATGGATGATCACGCCAGAACTTTGCTGGAAACTGCTGCAATTCTTCACGATATTGGAGTATTTATCCGTTATGATAATCACAATATTCACGGAAGTTACATTGTTCAGAATTCAGAAATTTTTGGATTAAATCGAATTGATAAAACCATTGTTGCAGAAATTACCCGTTTCCACAAAGGTTCTATAATGCCACAGGACAGCGAAACTTTCCTTATGCTGCCCCGTTCCAGCCGTATGATGATTCTTAAACTTACAGCAATTCTTCGTATTGCCGATGCTTTAGACCGCGGTCATATTCAGAAATTTACCGATTTTTCTATTACATTGGAGCAAAACAGTCTTATAATTCATACTAAGAAAGGAATTGATACAGTTCTTGAAAAAATTGCTTTATCTGAAAAAGCCGGAATGTTTGAAAGCGTATTCGGTTATAAGGTAATTCTGCTGTAAAATAGTTCAGATAGATTTATTCAAAAGGAGGAAAAGTTATGTCAGAAAATCAATTTATTAACCGCGAACTTTCGGAAATTGAATTTAATGCCAGAGTTTTGGCTCAGGCTTTGCGTACAGATCTTCCTCTTTTGGAAAGATTACAGTATCTGGCAATTGTTACCAGTAATTTTGATGAGTTTTTTAGAGTCAGAGTTGCAGCAATCAAACAGATGGAAGCGTCAGAACCTGAATCAAAAGATTCTTCCGGACTTACTCCTTCAGAAGCCCTCCGTAAAATTTCTGCCCGCAGTCATAAAATTTTTGAACAGCAGCATAATTGTTTAATGAACGATCTGCTTCCTGCCATCAAAAACAAAAACCTTATTTATGTACCTGCAGAACAGTTTACACAGGAACAGAAAAATCATGTTCAGGAAACTTTCAGAAACGAAATTTTTCCTTTACTTACTCCACTCCGTACAGATACAGAACCATTTCCGCATATTAAAAACCTTACGGAATATGTTGCCTTTAAATTAAAGCCTATCACTGGGATTAAAACTATCTCTCCTGAATTAAAAGGAAGTGATAATTTACCAAGAATTGTTTTTGTAGAAATTCCTTCTGGAATTGCAGGCATTTACCTTTTGCCTTCCAGAACCAGAAAACAGACTTGTTTTACACTTTTGCAGGATATTATTACGGAATGTGGAAATCAGCTTTGTCAGGGCTTTATGACAGAAGAAACTCTGGTTTTTAAAGTTGCCAGAGATGCAGACTTTGCAGTTGATGAAGAAGCAGGTTCTAACTTTATCAGTGCAATGCAGAATGTTTTAATTCAGCGTAAATCTTCACTGCCAGTTCAAATGACCTGTACCGCTTCTGGAAAGGAGCTTAGAAAATATCTTCAGGAAAAACTGAACCTTGAAGACAAAGATGTTTATGAAGTTCCTCACATTCTTAATCCTGGTGATTTAATGGAATTGCGAAGTTTACAGGGGTCAGAAGAAATTTCTTTTGAAGAATGGGAACATTTTTATCCGGTAGATTTACCAAAAGATGAACCTTACTGGGAATACTTAAAACTTCACGACAAAGTTCTTCATGTTCCGTACGAAAGTTACGAACCTGTTCTGAAATTTATTTCTGATGCCGCAGAAGATCCTGATGTACTGGCAATCAAAATGACTTTGTACCGCTCTGGAAATAATTCCCCAATTATTCAGTCATTAATAAAAGCGGCACAGAACGGAAAACAGGTAATTGCTCTTGTTGAACTTAAAGCCCGCTTTGATGAAGAACAGAATATTAACTTTGCACAGCAGCTGGAAGAATCAGGCGTAACTGTTATTTACGGTCTTGTAAATCTTAAAGTTCATGCAAAAATCCTTATGGTTATCCGCCGTGAATATGATACAATCCGCCGTTATGTCCATTTAGGAACAGGAAATTATAATCCTAAAACATCAAAGCTTTATTCTGATCTTTCTCTGTTTACAACAAACCAGCAGCTGGCAAATGATGCAACTCAGTTCTTTAATCTGGTAACAGGATATTCGAATCTGCAGTCCATGACTTCTATGGCTATGGCTCCTTTGAATCTTAAAGACAAGCTTATTTCTTTAATTCAGAGAGAAATTGACCGAACCACTGCAGATAATCCTGGCTTGATTATGCTTAAATGTAACCGCTTAAGTGATGAAGCAATCATTTCTAAATTGTACGAAGCAAGTAAAGCAGGCGTAAAAATTCTTATGAATATTCGCGGTGTGTGTCAGCTGGTTCCTGGAGTAAAAGGATTGAGCGAAAATATAACCGTAACTTCTATTATTGACCGCTATCTGGAACATTCCCGTATTTTCTATTTCCATAACGGAGGAATTCCAGAACTGTACTGTGGAAGTGCCGATTTAATGAGCCGTAATCTGGATCGCCGCGTAGAATTAATGTTCCCTATTCTGGAAAAGAATGCATTTGCGGAAGTTAAAGAAATCCTTGATTCTTACTTTAAGGACAATACAAATTCTTATACTCTCCTTTCTGATGGCACCTGGCAGCCAGTTCCTGCCTCAAAAAAAGACAGTTACCACGCTCAGGAAGAATTGCACAAAAAGTATAAAAATCTTAACGAAAAGAAAAACAAAAACTCTGCCCTTGAATTTATAGTTCGCCGTAAATAAATCACTTAATTTTAAGTAAATTTAAGTAATTTTAAGTAAATTTTCTCTTGAAATTTAACCAACAAGTTATATACTTAAATCAAATACTTAATAAATCAAGGAAAGATTTTTTATGATTCATCCACTTTATTTGAAAAAAGCAAAGGAACAGGAAAAACTGTTATCACGCAAAAACAAAGTAAACACAGAATTTTACAATGGCATTTATGACCGTTATGTTTACCCAATCCTTACAAGAGATTCAGTTCCTCTTACATGGAAATATGATATCTGTCAGGAAACAAATCCTTTCTTTATGGAACGCCTTGGAATTAACTGTGTATTTAATTCCGGTGCAATTTACTTAAACGGAAAATACTGTCTTGTTTGCCGTGTTGAAGGAAATGACAGAAAATCTTTCTTTGCAGTTGCAGAATCACCAAACGGAATTGATAACTTCCGTTTCCGCGACTACCCTATTCAGCTGCCAGATACTTGTCCTGAAGAAACAAATGTTTACGACATGCGTTTGACTCAGCACGAAGATGGATGGATTTACGGCGTATTCTGTTCTGAAGCAAAAGATACAACAAATCCTGATTTAGGTGCCGCAGTTGCCGCAGCAGGTATTGTTCGTACAAAAGATTTAGAAACCTGGGAAAGACTTCCAAACCTTGTTACAAAAAATTCTCCACAGCAGAGAAATGTTTGTCTGCATCCGGAATTTGTTGACGGAAAATATGCTTTCTACACTCGCCCAATGGATGACTTTATTAACACAGGAAGTGGTGGCGGAGTTGGTTTTGGTCTTTGCGATGATATTACAAATGCAGTAATTGATGAAGAAAAGATTATTTCCAAACGTGTTTATCACACAATTACAGAAGCTAAAAACGGTGCTGGTGCTACACCAATCAAAACAGATAAAGGCTGGATCCACATCTCGCATGGTGTAAGAAACACTGCTGATGGTTTGCGCTATGTTCTTTATGTTTATGCAACTTCTCTGGAAGATCCTTCAAAGGTTATTGCAGAACCAAGTGGAGTTTTCCTTGTTCCTCTTGGAAGTGAACGCACTGGTGATGTAAGTAACGTTGTATTCTGTAACGGTGCAATTGAAAAAGACGGCAAAGTTTATATCTACTACGCTTCATCTGATACAAGAATGCATGTTGCAGTAACTACTGTAGAAAAATTAATTGACTATACTTTCAATACACCGGAAGATCCACATCGTTCACCAGACTGTGTAAAACAGCGCTGCGAATTAATTAAGAAAAATCTTGAATTGTTGAAATAAAGTTTTCTGAAAATCGGAAAATGCAAACAAAAGGGACAGAGTAAATTGCGGTGCACTTCAAACCACAATTTACTCTGTCCCTTTTGTTTATACAGCTATCTCTGTCCCTTTTGTTCTTTTTTACTGAAGAACCATCTGGTCGTTAGTCATAGAATGTTTTTTTATCTGACGGAAGCGTTCTGCTAAATCTTCCAGGGTAAGTTTCTGTTTTTCTTCACCCTTAATATCAAGAATGATTTCTCCGCCATCCATCATGAGCAGACGGTTTCCGTAATCGAGAGCCTGCTGCATGTTGTGGGTAACCATCATAACGGTAAGATTATTTTCTGCAGCAAACTTACGGGTAAGTTCCATAACAATTGCGGCATTGGTTGGATCCAGCGCGGCGGTGTGTTCATCAAGAAGTAAAATTGAAGGCTTTGAAAGAACTGCCATAAGTAAAGTTAATGCCTGACGCTGACCGCCAGAAAACTGATCAACATTATCATTTAAGCGGTCTTCCAGTCCCATATCCAGCTGCTTCAGCTGTTCTTTGAACTGTTCCTTTTTCTTTTTTGTAAGACTGATTTTTAATCCCTTCCAGCCTTTTTTAGAACAAATCATCATGTTGTCGGCAAGTGACATTTTGCCGGCTGTTCCCAAAAGTGGATTTTGAAAAATACGGCCAATGTAAGCGGCTCTTTTGTATTCAGGATCTTTTGTAATATCACGAAGCTTTAATTCCCCTTTTTCATCGGCAGTTTCCAGATAGATTTTTCCGTGAGAAGGAGTCAAAGTTCCAGAAATAATATTATACAAAGTAGATTTTCCAGCACCATTCGAACCAATTACCGTAATAAAATCGCCTTTGTTAATTTCAAGATTAATATTTTTAAGAGCAGGATTTTCATCAGGAGTACCTGCATTAAAAGTAATTCCAATGTTTTCCAGTTTAATCATTATTTTGCCTCCTGTGCTTCAACTGCTTCTAAATTTCCTTTTTTAGGAGGCCGTTTTAAGTGAGATGCAAAATTAACTTTACCTTTAAGGTTAGCAACTATGAGACAAAGAATAATGAGTAATCCTGTAATAAGCTTCAAATCATTTGGAGTAAGATGGATATGGTAACCATAACGGCGGGCAATAAGCATAAGTCCGCGGTAAATAATTGAACCAATCAGTACGCGTAAAGTAATCCAGCCGATTTTATTTGAACGGATAATAAATTCTCCCAGCATTAATGAAGCAAGACCACTGACAATTACACCAGTTCCGCTTCCTACATCGGCAAAACCGTTGTACATTGCGGCAAAGGCACCAGAAAGTGCGGCAAGTCCATCACCGAAACAAACACCAATTCCACGGACAATCTGAGGATTTACTCCCTGCGAAACGACCATCTGCTGGTTGGAACCAAGAGCCCCCATAGTTAAACCTAAATCGGTGTGGAAGAACAAATCCAGCAGAAGTTTGAAAATCACAATGAAAATAATGAGGAACACAAGGATTCCAGTTTCTGACGGAAGGTTTGGAAAATGTTTTGAAGTAAAATCTGTAAGTCTTGAAAAAATTGTTACTTTGCGGAGGAAAGAAACGTTTGCTGTATTATTCATAATTCTAAGATTAATTGAATACAGCATTGTCATCATAAGAATACCGGCCAGTAAATCTGGAACGCGGAGTTTTGTATAAAGCAAAGTAGTACAAAGACCTGCTAAACAACCACCAACAAATGCCAGAACAATTCCAACAACAGGAGAAACTCCGTGCATAAGACAAGCCGCAAGAATACAGCCGCCCATTGGAAACGCACCGTCAACGGTCATATCACAGAAGTTTAAGGTTCTGTAACTAATAAAAAGTCCCAAAACCATAATGCCATAAATAAAGCCTTCAATTAATAATGTTTCTATCATGAGAAACATTATACCACAACAACAGAGGTCTGTCCCCCCTGTTGCAGTGCGTATTAGTTATTTACTCTGTCCCTTTTGTTTGCTTTTGTTTCAGTAAAAAAAGAAACAGCGGAAAGGAGGAACCGCTGTTTCTATCAAGCTCAATGAAAATAGTTATTATTTAGTTTCCAGTTTTCCGTTCTGGAAGATATAGTTTGCTTTGCTTAAATATTCTTCTGGAATTGTAATTCCACAAGCTTTTGCTGCATCAAGGTCAAAAAGAAGATCTGAATCTTCAGGTTTTGTCATAAAACGAACTGGGATTTCTGCAGGCTTTTTACCATTAAGAATATCTACAACCATTTCACCAGTTGCATAACCAGCTTTGTAGTAGTTGAAACCAGAAGCCATGAAACATCCGCCTTCCATAGCACCTGTTACGTCACCAGAGAAGATTGGTTTGTTAGCTTTGTTGAATACAGCAACCAATGCAGGAAGTGCAGAGAATACTGTATTATCTGTTGTGAGATAAATACCATCAACACGGTCAATAATTGCTTCGGCAGCCTGTTTTACTTCTGAAGAGTTTGTAATTGACTGAACAACTAAATCAAGACCAGCATCTTTACAACCCTGTTTTACCAGTTCAAGAGAAGAAACTGAGTTATCTTCATTTGAACAGTAGATATAACCAAGAGTTTTGATTCCTGTAATTTCTTTGAAAAGTTTGATATGTTCTTTTGATGGAAGTTCATCAGACATACCAGTTACATTTCCTTCACCATGTTCAAGAGTTGTAACAAGACCAGCTCCAAGAGGATCTGTAACAGTACCGAATACTACTGGAGTATCTTTCATTGTATTTGCAAGAGCAATAGCAACTGGAGTTGCAATACCAACTGCTACAGCAACTTTTTCATCTTTGTACTGAGCAGCAATCTGATTAGCAGTATTTACATCACCGTTAGCATTCTGCAAATCGTAATTTGCATCAATTCCGGCAGCTTTTATTGCATCAATAATTCCCTGTTCAACTGCATCCAGAGCTGGGTGCTGAACGATTTTAGCAATACCAATCATTACTTTTTTTGCTTTCTTCTGTTTCTTTGGTTTTGCAGTTGCAAAAGAAAGACAAACTGCAGCTGTTAATAAAATAGCAATAAATTTTTTCATTTTTTTCTCCTGAAGGTTTCAATAAAACGTGTATTAGGTTTTGTTTCTATAAGTAGTAACAAGTTTATGTTACTACTTATAGAAACATTTTGTCAACATAAATTTAAAAAATTTTGTGGAAATTTAAAAAATTTGCAGGATTTTAGTTCTTTTTAGTCCAGATTTTGCCATCAAAAGAGAAAATTGTAGCCTGACAGTTCTGCTGAAGACCATCCCCCCAGAAATGTGCTTTATCATTATTTTCAAGATAACACATAATTCCCTTGTTCAAAGCACCGTGAGCAATAACCATAATTTTCTGTTCAGGGTTTGAAGGATTGTAAAGAGGTTCCAGCTCATCAATCACAAAAGCTTTTGTTCGTTCACAAAGGCTTTCAAGACTTTCACCCTTTGCAGGAGGAGTATAAAGTTCAGGATTTGTAAAAAAATACTTAAAAGGACACTTTTCATCAATCCATTCGGTGTAAAGATGACCTTCCATTTCTCCAAAAGAAATTTCCCGTAATCTTTCATCTCTTTGAATGTGCAGATTTTTACGACCTCTTACAAGACAGGCAGTTTCATAAGCACGAGTTAATGGAGAAGAATAAATTCTTTCAAAATCAACACAATCCAGCTGATTTCCCAATTCAATTGCTTTAAGTCTGCCCTTCTCGTTCAAATCAATATCTACAGTTCCCTGCAAACGATTTTCTGCATTCCAGAGAGTTTCACCATGACGAATTAAGTAAAGTTCCATAAAAGTAATTATAACGAAAAATAAGATTGAATAAAATCTAGAAGCGTAATCTTCTGATGTGAGTAATACGGCTCACAACAAAGTGCTGAGTTTCATGCTGAGGATAAACTTCCATAATCACAATAGCATCTCCAGGCTGGCGGGCAATACTGCTGACATAACCAAGAATAGTAAAATACTGATCATCGCGGTTAAATTGTGGAATTGTGATTTCTACCATATCGTGTTCTTTTGCGGCCGCTTCCAGAAGATGAAGTTTTCCGGCAAAATCCATTCCATTTGCTTCAAGAATTTCTGTACGGATAAAAGTAGTTTCAAGCTGTTCGGTAGTTAAAATCAAACGGTTCTGAATACGGTGAAGCAGACTTTCTTTCTGATTTTCTTCTACTTTCATTTCATCAACCTGAGCTCGCAGACTTTTAATTAATTCTCCTGCTGTGCTAAAGTTGATTTTTGTTTCTTCCTCTTCATCAATAGAAAGCGGACGGCCGGAACGCAACAGAGGGAAAGAAATTTTTTCTGCTTCAACTTCCGGATTTTTAACTTTTCCCATAAATTCAAGACCACTGGATTCTATAAATTCAGAAATATCTGCATCTACAGGAATATTCAGAAGATAAATACCTTCGGCAAGTTTTTCCTTGATGTAACGGTTGATGTTAGGATTATTTTCTGCAAAAGCAATATTGGAATCGGTAACTTTAAGCACGTAACCAACATACAAACGGGCAGAAGAATAAGAATTAAACCAGTCGGTAATAGAAATTTTAAGATTCTGTGGCAGCTGATAATATGTGTAATCTTCCAGAAGAGAGAAAATTTTGTCTGGTGTAAAACCTTTATCAAAAGATGCAGAAACAGACTGTCTTGTTAGTTCAAATTCTGCAGCAACTGCAAAGTTTTTAATTACCATAAAGTTTGTAAAGGAAAGTAACTGTTTAAGGTGAAGACCAGGCATAAGTGTAACAGTAAAAGTTGAATCAATATTCAAAACCTTAGCCTGTGAACCTTCCGGAATAAACTGCTGTCCGCCGTTAAAAGCCATCCCTTTTATGTAGATTTCTGTACCAGCGGCATTTCTACCGGCACACTGCAGAATTCCAAATTCAATGGCAGATTCAATCATGCGGTCAATAATTGACGCAGCGTGATCATCTTCGAAAGTGTTTGCTTCCTGACGGGCAGCTTCAATTAAGCGGGAAAATTTAGATTTTCCGGCAAGAGCAGTTCCATCTTCAGTTTTTGTACCCACAAGGAAAGCCAGTTTAATTACGGTCGCACGGGAATAACCTGTTTCGGGAATAGAAGAAATTACGTCCAGTAAAAGCTGTGCTTCTTTTTTTAATCCGTCGCGGCTCAAATGTGAACAGGAAGCGGCACAAAGAAGTGCATACTGCTGAAGTTCAGGCAATTCCGCAAAAATACGGAAGCGTTCCATATCAGTTTCATAAGATTTTCCGCCTTCTTTAATCAAACGGAGATTAGAAAAAGCAGTAAGCAGTAACTGAAGAGTTTTCATTCTACCGGAGAATGCTTCATTCAAACGGTTCAAATCATTTTTTTTAATTGTGCCATCATTTTTGCAGGAACAGCCACGAATATTTATAAAAGATATAAAAGCTGCAAGAAATTCTGGAGAAATAGAAAAAGTATCTTCCATTGAATAAGCTTCAATTGCTTCGTTCTGCAAAATATTGCGGATTTTTATAAAAGGTTTAAGTTCATCTTCCAGTAAAGGATTCAGACACAGACGATTTTTATCAGAATAAACAATCAATCGTTCTTTAAGATTAGAAATTTCGCTGAAGATTTCTGCCATAGTGTATTCAGAGCAGAAAAAATCAGCAAGTTTATTTTCTGTTGCATTGGGAATAAATGAAATTGCTGTAATAACCTTTGCATCAAATCCATCAATAAGGGCAACAAGATTTTTAGAGTTAGTTTCATTGCGGATAAAAGAAGCCAGACGGGAAATTAAATTGTGCTTGTTATAAGGAGTTTGAATTTCTCCAAGATACAGACGCATTATGTCAAAAAATTTATTATCAGGTAAAGTGGAAATTGCTTCCTGCCAGTCTGAAATCTGATTTACCATAAACTAAAAAACCTCCGGCTCATCTAAACCAAGAAAGCTGTCAGATTCAAGAGTAGCTTCAGAAATACTTTCTTTGTCTGTATAGCGAACAATTTTGTAAGAATAACCCTGCTCCGCAAGGAATTTCTGACGGTTAGAGCCAAATTCTTCTTCTACAGTGTTGCGGGTAATAAGAGTAAAGAATCGGGAAGTTCTGTCTTTTGGACGGAGGATTCGGCCTAAACGCTGGGCTTCTTCCTGGCGGCTTCCAAAAGTACCACTAACCTGAATTGCAAGAGAAGCATCAGGCAGGTCGATTGCAAAGTTTGCAACTTTTGAAACTACCAGTACACGAATTTTGTCAGTTTTAAAATCAGCATAAATACGGTCACGCTCTGCATTTGGAGTTTTTCCCGTAATAATTGGACAACCAAGGATTTTTACAATCTCATCCAGCTGATCCAGATACTGCCCGATTACAAGAATCTTATCCTCAGGATACTGTTCAATAATTTCCTGAACAATTTTTAATTTAGCAGAATTCTGACTGGCAATTTTATGTTTTTCCCGCTGACCTGCAACGGCATATTCAATTTCTTTTTCGGAAGGTAAATCAACCCTCACTTCAATACATTCAGCACTGGCAATCCACTTGTCTCGTTCCAGTTCTTTCCATGGAACATCATAACGCTTAGGACCAACCAGACTGAAAACATAGCCTTCACAGCCGTCTTCACGCACAAGAGTTGCAGTAAGACCAACACGACGGACAGCCTGAAGCTCAGCAACAACGCGGAAAACAGGAGCCGGCAGCATATGAACTTCATCATAAATAATTAAGCCCCATGGACGCTCATGGAAAATTGAAAAATGAGGATAAGGACCATCTTTGTCTGGGCGCCAGGTCAAAACCTGATAAGTAGCAACAGTTACCTGTTTGATTTCTTTATTTTCGCCGGAATATTCCGCAATCTGATCTTCAGTAAGATTTGTTTTGTCCAGCAGTTCTTCTATCCACTGATGAACTGCAGAAATATTGGTGGTGATAATCAAAGTGGAAGTTTTAAGCATGTCCATGATTGTCATACCAACAATAGTTTTACCAGAACCGCAAGGCAGAACAATAGTACCAAAACCAGTTCCAGGTCCTTTATTGCCGATGAGAGCTTTTGCGGCACCTTTCTGATATTCACGGATAACAAGAGGTTTACCGGTTTTAGTAGTTTCCGAAAGGCTTACATCAAGAGGTTCACCATCAGCAAGAACAACTTCATCTTTTACCGGCCAGCCAGCTCTAAGCAGCAGCTGTTTTATAGTTCCACGGTCAGTAAGTTTTAAAATAAAACAGTAAGATTTTTCTGCATCGGAAAGCTGAACTTTATCCTGTTCAGAAATTTCCGGTTCTTCATAAGGTGCTTCGGTAATGTATTTTTTTACACTCTGATTAGCTGCAATTTCTTTGAATACCTGAATTGAACCAGCCAACAGATAAAGATATTTTTCTATACCGCCATCCACTTCCCGTACAGGTCCCGGAACAAGACGAAGCTTACCAAAACGGTTAGAAATTTCATAAATCCACATAATAATAGACTGAGGAACATCATAGCGGGCATATTTTTTAAGAACATCAATTGCCTGCTGAGCACTAAAACCAGCACTGGCCGCGTTCCAGAGAGAAAGTGGAGAAAGCTTATATGTGTGCAAATGCTCAGGAGATTTTTCCAGCTCGGCAAATGGAATCAGTGCATTGCGGCATTCTTCGGCAAGAGGAGCATGCACATCCAGAAGAAGAGACTTATCACCCTGAACAATCAAAGGATTTTCAAAATTCATTGTAAAGTATGATTATAGTAGAAAATTGAAAAACTGACCACACAGTTGAGGAAATAAATGCAGTAAAGAGGGAGGAGCCCCTCCCTCGCTTCAGCCCGCAAGCGGTCTTACGCTACCCACCCAGCGGGCACTTTTTGGACGGTACGGCCCGCAACGCCCGGGTGGGAAGAAGAGATTATTTATTACTAAAGTAATAGTAGTATCTTTTTTGTTTTAAAACATCCAATTCAATATCTGGTGAATTTAAAAGTTTTATAGAGCCACTAGTTCTTTCTTTCCAACTTGTCTCACTTGTAGTGTAATACCAATAAGAAGTTGCTTCAAAAGTTGCGTATCTTAATAAAGAGTCAGCAAAAGTACCCATACCTATCCACAGCACTTTTGTTGGAATAGTCACTGATTCAATTTTCGTATAACCGAAAGCATAATTTTCAATTTTTGTTACAGTTGATGGAATAGTAACAGCTGTTAAACCTGTATTATAAAAAGCATATG
>JAKSTK010000139.1 GCA_024402615.1 Treponema sp. | reverse complement strand
GCATCACCAGCATGAGCCGCTTCGATTGCCGCATTCATTGAAAGAAGATTTGTTTTTTCTGAAAGTTCCTGAATAGAACCAACAATTGACTGCAATTCATCAAAAGAAGAATTAATATCACGCATAGTCTGAATTGCCTGTTCAACCGCATCGGAACCAATTGCACTAGTAGAAGAAAGCTGTTCAGAAACCTGCTGTGCTCTCTGGGCTGTATTTGCAACTGAATTAATATTTGCAGACATCTGAGTAATTGAAGAAGAAATCTGCTGCATTGAATCATTCTGAACAATTACCTGTTCCTTTACTGTATCAACGCTGGTTACCAGCTCAGAAATACTTCCATCAGCCTTAAAAATCAACTCATTCTGATTTTTACTGTTGCTCTGAATTTCATTAAGCAGGGCAGTCATATTATTAATTGCAGAAGTTGCAGAAGATACTGACTGATTTAAGATTTCTGCAGAATCAGAAACAGCTTTTGTACCATGACTCATTTCTTTCATCATAGAAGAAAGCTTTTCCATAAGGGTGTTAAAGGAACCGGTTAAAATACCAAAGTCATCTGTAAATGGAATATCAATACGGCCAGATAAATCGCCTTCTTTAGAAATACGATTTACTGTATTGGCAGTTTCACGAATACGAACACCTAAAGCTCTAAGCAGAACATAGCCAGGATATGCAACCATAACCAGACACCACAGCAAACATTCAATTCCCCGTTTAAACATTAACGGAATGGCAGCATCTGGGATTGTTCCGTTATCAAGTTCCAGCATTGTTCCGTATTGAGCAATCATCATATTTACGGCAACAAAGTAGAAAATAGCCCCGCAGAGAAGGAAAATCTTCCAGGCAATATTCATTGTCTTGTATTTTGAATATTCTTCCAGATTACGAATCTTCAGCATCTGACGGTACTTTGCAAGACCTTTATCAATACCGTTTACTGTGGCGCAAAGAGAAATAAATCCAAAACCAACAGCCTGAGAAACAATGCTCACAACTCTGGAAGGAATATACTCTACTCCACTGAATTTGATTCCAATAAAAACAAGAATGATTTGACCAATAAAAAATCCAAAAATATAAGCAATTACAGTAAGAATAATCAGCTTTTTATAACTTGCCAGACATTTTTTTACATCTTCAGAAGTTACTTCATACTTTTCATTTTTGATTTTAGAAACAACCTCATCAAAAGGTCGTGTCATAAACCATGCAACCACCGTAACAATTGCCAATAACACAGTACCAACAATCAAAGTCATTGCACATCCAGACCACATAACTCCCGGATCGTTATAAATAAACTCCAGGGCAAACCATCGCAGTAATAAAACTGAAATATAAGTTACCGGCCACATTACAGCCACAAAACTTAAAAAAACACTCATAAAAAAATTATACTACTTTTTATCAAAATCCGCACCCAATAAATGCTGTGACAGACTTTTCCGGAGCCATAATCAAAGTATCCATTAAAGTAAGTCCGATTTTTGAACAGGGTAATAATCTGAAAAAATCTTTCTGCAATTCCAGGGAAACATCACCGTAACCAGCACTATAGCGGGGTTTAACTTTAAATCCCTGTTCTTCCATATCTGTTTTGATTTTGTGATTAACATATTCAATCAGTTTTTCTGCATACATAGCACCGGCCGACTGCATTACTGCCGCCTTCACCGAGTCTGTTTTTTCATAACGGCGGATAAGCAGATCAACCTGAGGGCCAACAGTAACTGCCACAAGAAAAACCTTATTACAATTTTTAAGATTACGACTCAAATCCTTTGATGAAAAACAAACATCACCAAAAGAAATTTCTTCTCCTTCCAGTTTAAGCTCAAACTCATCGTATACTGCTTTTGGAAGAATTGAACCAAACATTTCTTTTCCACATTCTTCAATTACTTTTTTAATTTCTGGTGATGAAATTTCATAAGCAGAAGGACGATACCCAAGATATCGGGCAATTTCCGAAAAATCTTCCTCTGTCGGCAGGAAAATATTTTTATCTGGCTGAAGAATTGTAAAACTCATATTGGGATTTTACCATTAATCAAATATACATTCCACATTTACGGGATTTTCATTACAATGGGGACAGAGGTAATTTTATGGAACAGTACAAAAAAGAATTTATTGATTTTATGCTGGAATGCCAGGTATTGAAATTTGGATCATTTACATTAAAAAGCGGACGCCAGTCACCATTCTTTATGAACGCAGGTGCTTATGTTACAGGAAGTCAGCTTAAACGTTTAGGCGAATATTACGCAAAAGCAATTCATGACAATTTTGGTGATGATATTGATGTTTTCTTTGGACCAGCTTACAAAGGAATTCCTCTGGCAGTAGTTACAGCCGTTGCCTACTCAGAACTTTACGGCAAAGAAATTAAGTACTGTTGTGACAGAAAAGAAGAAAAAGATCACGGTGCAGATAAAGGTGCTCTTCTTGGATATAAAATCAAAGATGGCGATAAGGTTGTAATCATTGAAGATGTAACAACTTCCGGAAAATCAATCGAAGAAACTTATCCAAAAATCAAAGCACAGGAAACAACAGAAGGCGGAATTAAAATTGTGGGAGAAATTGTTTCTCTTGACCGCCGCGAACGTGCTCCAGATACAACAAAATCTGCTTTGGAAACAATCACAGAAAAATATGGTTTCCCTGCAAAAGCAATCGTTTCTATGGACGAAGTTATTGATGCTCTCTACACCAACGGCGACAAAAAAGTAATCACAGATGAAATTAAAACTCAGATTGATTCTTACTACGCTGAATGGGGCGCTAAATAATTCGAAAATAGAAACAAAAGGGACAGAGTAAATTGTTTTTTTTGTAACAGATGAGACACGGATTTATGATTAAGGGAAATAAATACTTTTTAGGATTACTTGCACTCTTCTTACTCTTTACTGGCTGTAACAAAAAACAGCCTGTAGTAGAAGCTGTAACCCTTGAAGAAACAAAAGAATTGATTCAGGAACAAAAACAGAAATATCCTGAAAGAATTATCACTCTTTCTCCTGCCGCTACAGAAATTCTGTTTGCAATTGGTGCCGAAAAGCAGATTGCCGCAGTTTCAGACTACAGTGATTATCCGCCGGAAGCTGCCTCTTTACCGAAAGTTGGCGGCTTTGACGGAAAAACCTTAAGCATTGAAAAAGTTCTTAGTTTTGAACCAGACTTTGTTTATTTAACTTCTGGAATGCACGATTTTCTTATCCCTAGTCTGGAGCAGTTTAAAATCCAGTATTATGTTTCAGCGGCCAGTTCTATTAATGATGTAACAAAAGAAATTTATGATATTGGCTTACTAACAGGACATTTTAAGGAATCCGCAGAAATTGTTCTGGACATTAAAGCTCAGCTGGTAACAGCAAAAACTTCCGGTAATTCCACAAAAGTTTATTACGAAGTCTGGAATTCCCCTTATATGGCGGCAGGAAAAAAATCCTTTATTAATGACATAATTGAATCAACAGGAGCTTCTAACTGCTTTGATTTAATTCCCGAAGCATATCCAATTATTGCAGAAGAATCCTTAATCGTTTCGGCTCCAGAGGTTATTTTGATTCCTGCTGAAAATGGCATTTCCGTAGAAGATGTAAAAAACCGAAACGGCTGGAGCACTATTCCGGCTGTAGTAAATAATAAGATTTTTATTGTAGATGGTAATTTATTTTCCCGTCCGGGACCTAGAATTGGACAGGCAGTAAAGGAATTATCAGAACTTGTTAAGTAAAAAAAAGCCGGCTTTTTTGAAAATCTCAAATTGCCGGCATTTTTATTTAACTTATTTTTTTATTCCGTTATGTTCTTTTATGAACTCAATAAA
>JAKSTK010000138.1 GCA_024402615.1 Treponema sp. | reverse complement strand
CAACATCATAATCTTTATATTCAGACATAATTTTTGCAGCTTCTTCTACAATTTTGTAGAACATATTTACACCAATTGAGAAGTTACCGGCAGTCATAACTGTTCCGCCTACTTCTTTAGCATAAGCAGCAATTTCTTCATGTTTATCATTCCAGCCGGTTGTTCCTACAACAAGAGGAAGTCCAAGTGGAAGCAAAGCTTTTACATTAGCAATAACAGATTTAGGGTGTGTAAACTCAATTACACCTTCAGCACCAGAAGATTTTACTGCTCTTGCGACAGCTGCGGCATCTCCTTCTGGCACTTTTACAGATGCATCTGGAGCAAAAGTATCAATTGTAGCAACAACTTCATGACCATCACGAAGGGCACACTGTTCAATCATGTGTCCCATTTTTCCATATCCAACTAAAGCAATTTTCACTTTATTTTCCTCCAATCAAAATAAAAATTAATTAAAGTAAGCTGCGTGTAAAATCTTTACAGTTTTGTCTGCTTCTTCAGAATCAACAATCATACTGATATTAACTTTACTTGCACCCTGAGAAATCATCTGAACATTAATTCCTTCATCTGCAAGTGCATCAAAACCAGAAGCAAGAATTGCAGAAGAATGAGCAGCATCACAGATGATTGTAACAATTGCCTTATCCTTCTTTACAGTTACCTGACTTGCTTCTTCAAGATCTTTAATCAAACCTGACAAATCATTTTTTGTATTTACTGTACAAGAAACAGAAACTTCAGAAGTAGCAATTACATCAATTGAAATATTCCATTTAAGGAAATTATTAAATACGTGAGCAAGGAATCCGCAGGCACCAAGCATACGAGAAGAAACAATATCAATAACCTGAATATGTTTTACAGTAGTAATAGCACATACTGGTGGAACTTTTCCTGCATGTTTTTCTACAATAATTGAACCAGGGCTGGAAATATTATATGAGTTCTTTACACGAACAGGAGTTCCTGTTTTACGAACAGGAAGCATTGAACGAGGATGAAGAACCTGAGCACCGAACATAGCAAGTTCCTGAGCTTCTTCATAAGTAACTTCTGGAACAGGTTTTGCTTCTTTTACAACGCGAGGGTCTGTAGTCAAAATACCATCAACATCTTTCCATGTCTGAACTTCATCGGCACGCATAGCAGCACCAATCATAGTTGCAGTTAAGTCAGAACCACCACGACCAAGAGTTGTAATATTTCCTTTTTTATCTTTTGCAATAAAACCAGTTACGATTGGAATAGAATTTGAAGAACCATCCTTATAAGCATTCAAATATGAAGGAATTGTTTCCCAAACATCATCCAGCAATTCAGCTGACATAAAATTACTGTCACTTAAGAATCCAATATCCCATGCATCATAGAACTGAGCAGGAATACCCTGAGATTCAAGATATGCAGACATCATACGAACTGACATTCTTTCGCCAAAAGAAACAAGATAATCGCGGGAACGTTTACTGATTTCTTTAAGCATTGAAATACCTGTAAGAAGCTGTTTAAGTTCTGTAAGCAATGCTTCAATTGTTTCAATTTTAATACCTAATTCAGCAGCAGTATCTTCGTGAAGTTTTGCAACTCCTGCTACATCTACTACACCTTCAACAGCTTTATCTGCAGCTTCAAGAAGATGATCAGTTGTATCTCCCATAGCAGATAAAACAACAACAGGACGATTTGCCTGATATGCCTTGATAATAGAAGCTACATGCTTAATTCTTTCAGCATTTGCGACAGAAGAGCCGCCAAATTTCATTACAATCATGGTATTTCCTCGTTTTGAGATATTTTATTGAAATTATAGTGATTTTACATATCTTAGAAAATAGGAACTTATTATTTACTGTTTTACAAAATCAACTTTCTGTTCAGTAACATCAACCTTTCCTGTTTTAAGACTGATTTTATCATTCAACTTATAATCTTCTGTATTCTGTAAGGTTGTCTGCATATCAAGTTCAGGAATAAGGAACAAAGCTTCTTTTCCTTTTATATCTATACAAAAAGCTTCATAAATATTTTCTGGATTCTGCATTAAATAAATTAATTTCCAATGAGTATCACTTAAGCGGCTGGCTTTTCTGGCAGCAAGAGAAGCGGCATCACCGGCGGAAATTCGTTCCAGCATTTCATCTTTATCAAGCAATCTTCTTCCGTCAATGAATGCACGGAGCTGCTGATGTGCAACCAGATCTCCGTAACGACGTAACGGTGAAGTTACCTGACTGTAAAAACTTAAACCAAGTCCGGCATGAGGAGCAGGAGTAATTCCAACAGAACGCTTTCTCATACACTTTACTTTTGCAAATTCCCCAGCCCAACCTTCAGGAATATTTTCCGGAAAATTAGGAGCTTCCTGGCTTACATAAGGAAAAGGAAATTTATTTTTAAATGCAAAACGGGCAGCTCCCTCACCGGCCAGAAGCATCATTTCCTGAATCATATTATTACTTTCCAGACGTTCATCTGGAGCAACAGTTACCTTTTTGGTTTCTTTGTTTACTTCAATATGAACTTCAGGCATATTAATATTTACCGCCTCACCTGCCTCTCGTTTTGCAAGATTTTTTCTGGCAATTTCAAAAAATGGTTTTAATTCAGGAGATTCTTTCTGTTCTTCGGCCTGTTTATATGTAAGACGCTTTACATCAACAATTGTTTTAAGAACTGTACAATCTTCAATTTCTGCATTTTCGTCTAATTTTAAACGGAAAGATAAAGCGGAAGATTTTTCTTTTAATCCAAGAGCATAATCTTCAAGACAACTTTCGCAAAGCATACGGGAAGCACCTTCAGGAATATACAAAGTAGTTCCACGACCACGGGCAGCAACATCAATAGAAGAATCTGGTGCTACCGATGAAGCAGGATCTGCAATATGAACCCAAAGATATTCTCCATCATACGCAACAGCATCATCCGGGTCGGTAGAATGTTCACTATCAATAGCATAAGCATACCCTGGAACTACCATTCGTTCTTCTTCTGGCATTGCACCAAGGCTTTCTTTTGCAGAATCAAAACTGAACCCAAAACGAGTTGGATGTGGATTTTTTGTTTCATCCCAGATTCCAGTTTCAATTAATAACCTGTGAGCCTTTTCAATTGTCTGAGAAATCCCTGCTTCCTGTAAAACTTTTGATTTTTCTGTTTTACATAAAGCAAAAGCTTCTACTTCACCCATAAATTTTGAATCTTCCGGCAAGTTTAATTTTCGGTCTTTTAAGCGTTGAATAAACGCAGAACGAATTTCTGCTTCATGTTCTTTTTCATAATTTTTTTGGTTAATAGAATCAATTTCTGACTGTGTTCGTGGAATAAAAACCACTTTACCGTTTTTAAGATCTTCCTGACTGAGTGCAAAATTTACTCCAGAAACAAGAGCAGAATAAAATCCCCAGGAATCATCTGCTGTGAAAGAGCCTAAAGCATAATCAGCAAGTTCAGAAATATCAATTGGAGAATTTGCCGTAGATTCATCACTTAAAAGAAGTTCATACGCTTCGGCAATTTGCGAAGAAAAATCTTTTGCTGCATTTTCCAAAACTTTTTCTAAAGAAGAACAAGGTCCTTCGTGAAGTAAAACTATATCCTTTTCTCTAACCTTCTGGTCACCGTAAACTGCTTTTTTTCCGGTTGGAGTTGCGGGTTGTGTACAAAAACGAATCTGATATTTATCACCGTCTCGTTCTGTAATAACGGCTACTGTTGATTTATAAAGAACTACTGAGTTTCTGGTCATAAAGGTAGATTAGCAATAAAATAGATTTTTTTCAAATACGGAAAATAAAAAAAAGGCTTCGTTTTAGAACGAAGCCTTTTTAGAATTATTTAATTTTTGTACTGAATTTCACTTACAAGACCATAACTACCGTCTG
>JAKSTK010000137.1 GCA_024402615.1 Treponema sp. | reverse complement strand
CCTTCCTAATTCTTAATTCTTAATTCTTAATTCCTAATTCTTAATTCCTAATTCTTCATACTTTTTCTTTTTTGTTATATACTATTTCCCATGACTTACTTTTTTGAAACATACGGCTGCGAAATGAACATTGCCGAATCAGCCTCTGTAGAACAACTGCTTATTGCCCGGGGATGGACTCAGGCCAAATCTGCTCAGGTTGCAGACCTTGCTATTATCAACACCTGTTCTGTCCGCGAAACTGCAGAAAACCGAATCATGGGTCGATTAGGCTGGTTTAATGGACTTAAAGCCGTTCGAGAATGTAAGTTCGGTGCCAAAACAAAAATGCTGGAAGAAGCCGTTGAATATGTAAAAGACGGACCAAAACCAATGACACTTGTAGTTATGGGTTGTATGGCAGAACGACTTCTTAAAGAATTCCACACAAAATATTCCTTTGTAGATTATGTAGTTGGAACTTTTGCAAAGCATCACTTTTCAGAAATTATTACTGCTGTTGAAGAAGGCCGCAAACCTTTTGAAGTAGATGATACAGAAAATTACAAATTTGCTGCTGTTTCTGCAGAGCCTGGAGCTTTTTCTACTTTTGTTCCAATTATGCACGGCTGTAACAATTTCTGCACCTACTGTATTGTTCCATATGTCCGCGGTCGTGAATGCAGCCGTCCTGTTTGCGAAATTCTGCGGGAAATTGATGTTCTCAGCTCTTACGGAGTTCGGGAAATTACTCTCATTGGTCAGAATGTAAACTCTTATAAAGGGGTTTATGAAGGGGAAAGTCTTCCCCTGGCTTCAGCTGAATCAGCTTCCGCCACCCTTTCCAGCGGGGACACCCCGCAACACCCCGTTAACTTTGCCCAGCTTTTACAGATAATTGCAGATCACTTACGGGAAACAAAATCACCAATTGAATGGGTTCGCTTTATGTCTTCTCATCCAAAAGATTTTACAGACGATGTAATTGATGTAATTGCAAAAGAAGAAGTTCTCTGCCGTCACATCCATTTACCAGTACAGCATGGTTCAACATCTATTCTTGAAAAAATGAACCGCCGTTACACAAGAGAACACTATCTTGAACTGGTTCAGAAAATTAAAGACAAAATTCCAGAAGTTTCATTAACTACAGATATTATGATGGGTTTCCCGGGAGAAACAGAAGAAGATGTAGAATTAACTCTGGATTTAATGAAACAGGTAAAATACGAATCTGCCATGATGTATTATTACAATCCTCGTGAAGGAACTCCTGCCGCAAAAATGGAACAGTTACCAGAAGAAGTGCGCAAAGAACGCCTTCAGAGAGTAATTGACTTACAGCTGGAACATACTCACGAACAGATGAGTAAACGGGTTGGTAAAACAGTAAAAGTACTTGTTGAATCTGTAAGCCGCGATGACAAAACAGAATTGCAGGGACAGACAGAACAACACGAAAAAGTTGTTTTTAAAGCAGAAAAAAGTTTGATTGGTACTTTTGTTAATGTTAAAATCGAAGCATTAAGCGGAAACACTTTCAGGGGAAGTTTATGATTGCCATATTAGCATTAATCTTAGTTATTCTTATTCTCATTGTTTTATTCGTCGGAATGAACCTTTCAAATATCAGTTCTTTCTGGTTTTTCAGAACTTTCTACAATGTTCCGGTTTCCCTCATTGCCCTGACTTCTTTTGCTGCCGGAATTCTTTTTATACTTATTCTTTTGCTTGTAATTAAAATTTACAAGATGAGTAAAAAACACAAAAAAAACGCTAAGTCTACTACTGATAATGATAAGGAAGACCAGGAATCTGCCGAAAATCAATCAGATGAGGACTAACTTCTGATGAAGACTAAATTACTTAAAACTATTATCTCTACTCTTTTGATGGCAGGTGTTACTGTTTCTGCCTTTGCAGATATGAAAGCAAAAGATCTTGCTGCTAAAGCCGCAAAAGAAGACGGAATTGAAGAATCAATCTCTCTGGTAAAAGAATCTCTTTCTGGAATTACAACTGCTTCAGAAAAAAGAGCTGCTTATGTTCTTCTTGCTTCTCTTCAGGAACAAATGGCTCTTTACGATGCTGCTCAGAAAAACTATGCCACAGCTGCAGGAATTGCTGCCGGAGATGCAGAAGGAATGCCTAAAAAAACAAATGAGCAGTTAGTTCTTGATGCTGTCCGCTGTTCTTTAAGCTGCGGAGATTTTAATACTGCAGACAGTTACTTAAATTCTGCTGTCCGCAATTCAAAAAATGCAGAAATTCAGTCATATGTAAAGCTTTACGCACAGTGGAGTGCCCTTTGCCGTGCAGAAAATGTTGAAGATTTAAATGAACCTCTGGAATTATTAAAAGCGTATCTTAAAGTAAGTTCCATGAAGTCAGTTCATCCTGTAATTCTTCTTACTTTATGGTATGTAACAGGAGATACTTCCTATTCAAAAAATCTTACAGCAGAATTCCCTGCATCTACAGAAGCATCTATTGTAAAAGGTGATATTCAGCTGCTTCCTACTCCATTCTGGTTCTTTGTACCAAAAAGTGGAATTGCAGAACAGGGAACAGGAACTTTCAAAGAAGAACCTGCAGCAGTAACTCCAGCCCCTGCAAAAAGTACTGCACCTACCGCGAAATTCACAAAATATCAGCTGGGACTTTTCAGAACACAGAAAAATGCAGAATTACTTTGTCAGGAATTAAAAAACAAAGGTTTCTCTGCTTATACAACTTCAGAAACCCGTTCCAGCGGTACAACCTACTATCTGGTATTAGTAAATGACGACAAAACAGAAACTATAGCCGACAAACTCAGAAGTGCCGGTTATGAGTGTTATCCTGTAGACTAATAAACAAATTAAGGTATTTCCATGCGCGATATTCAAAACGAAGAAGATACAAGAGAAATTCCATTACAGAAAGTTGGAGTTAGAAATGTAAAATATCCAGTTTCTGTTCTGGATAAATCAAAAAAAATCCAGCAGACTACTGCAACTGTAGATTTATTCGTTAATCTTCCCCATAATTTCAAGGGAACTCACATGTCCCGCTTTATTGAAGTATTTCACAAATATCATACAGATATTTCAATTCAACACTTCCTTGAAATGCTGGAAGAAATCCGTACAAAACTGGACGCAGAAAAAGCATACGGCCGCATTGAATTTCCTTATTTTATAGAAAAAGAAGCTCCTGTATCTAAAGCAAAGGGCTTTATGCAGTATCAGTGTTCTTATGAAGGAGAAGTTGGAGAAACACAGAAATTCTATCTTGGAATTAATGTTCCTGTAACGACTCTCTGTCCCTGCTCAAAAGCAATCAGCGAAAGTGGTGCTCATAATCAGAGAGGAACTGTAAGAATCAAATTATTATACAAAGACTTTTTCTGGCTGGAAGATGTAATTAAAGTCGTAGAAGACTGTGCATCTTCTCCTCTGTATTCTGTACTTAAACGTCAGGATGAAAAATATGTAACAGAAGATGCTTACGACAATCCGCGGTTTGTAGAAGATGTTGTAAGGGAAGTTGTTCTCGGACTTAAAAAGTTTAATTTTGACTGGTTCAGCGTTGAGGCAGAAAATGAAGAAAGCATTCACTACCACAACGCATACGCTTACACAGAATATTCTAAACGCGACTAGCAGCAGATTCCATTGTATTTACCATCAGCATGGCAATTGTCATTGGACCTACTCCACCTGGAACCGGAGTGATATAAGAAGCCTTTTCTTTACAATCATCAAAATCACAGTCGCCAATCAAGCGGAAACCAGATTTTTTTGTTGCATCTGGAATACGGTTTACACCAACATCAATTACAACTGCACCATCTTTAATCATATCTCCAGTCAAAGTATGTGGATGACCACTGGCAACAACAACAATATCAGCCTGTTTTGTAATTTCTGCCATATTTTTTGTACC
>JAKSTK010000136.1 GCA_024402615.1 Treponema sp. | reverse complement strand
GCTACAACTCCAGCTAACGGAACTGCTACAACTCCAGCTAACAGAACTGCAATAACTCCAGCCGCTAATACAACACCTGCTGCCGGTACACGACCTGCTGGAACCACAACTCCTGCTGCCACAACAACTACACCTGCCGCAGGAACTACTACTACACCAGCAACAAACGCACCTGCTGCAACTAGTACAACTACAACAACAGGAACAACTCCTGCTGCAAATACAACTCCAGCGACTCCTAAACCTGCTGCCACAACTCCAGCCGCTAACACAACACCTGCTGCCACAACTCCAGCAAGTACAACTCCTGCACCAGCCGCAAATGCAACAACTGCTACAACCCCTGCAGCAACAAGACCTGCGGCAACTGCAACAAAACCTGCTAACAAAACTTACAAAGTTGTGCTTACAAGTGCACCACAGAATGTTCGTTCTTTGATTCCAATTTTGAAGACAATTACAGGAAACGATTCTCTTGGTGCTAAAGACATCAGAAACTTGCCAATAACATTGAAGACTGATGTTCCTGAAGATGAGGCAGATGAAATTATTTCTAAGATTGCCGCTGCCGGTGGTACAGCAGAAAAACAGTAAGAAATTAGTGCTGTAAAACAGTTTCCATAAAATCCTTTACCAGTGCTGTATATCTTTCTGGTTCGTTGATGTAACTTAGACCGTGATCTGCACCTTCAAAGGTATAACGCTGGATTTTTGGATTTGCTTTTGCAATTTCTTCACTCATATAAGCGGGAACAAAGGAATCTCCTGTTCCGTGAATAATCATAATCGGAAGTTTACAGTCTTTTACACTTTCTGCCGCAGTTACCGAATTCAGCTTAAAATGACCAAGACAAAAAGCACTTATAAAAATAAAAGGATAAAGCAATTTTGCCGGTAAATGCATATCTTCCTGACAGACTTTTTCCATAATTTTTCGGGGAGAAGAATACGGGCAGTCTGCAATAATTCCAGCCACATTTTGAGGCAAAGGAAGATTAGCCGCCATTAAAACGGTTGCAGCCCCCATAGAAACTCCTACAAGAAAAATCTTTTTATCTGTTCCAAAGCGTTGATTAATATATTCAATCCAGGAAAGTACATCTAATCTTTCTTTAATTCCAAAAGTAATTGTATGTCCACCACTCTGATTTTGTCCCCGCTGATCTACCAGAAGAACATTATGTCCAGATTCAAAAGAAATTTTACTGCCACCACTAAAATCCCGTAAACCAGTTCCCCTCCAGCCATGAAAACAAATATCAAAAGGAGCATCAGGATTTTGAATGTAAAGCTTTCCGAACAACTTCAGTTTATCGGAAGCAATAATCCGAACCTCTTCATAAGGTCTGGCATCCAGTTCTGAAACAAGAGATAAAATAAAATCTTTGTGATCTTTGCATTGCTGATTATTTGGAATATCGTAGGAATTATCTCTTCGTTTAGAAGGAACATAAAAGCAGTACTTATAACCCCACAAAATAATAAAAAGACTTACTGCCAGAAAAAGCAGTAGAATAATTGCGATTATAAGTAAAAGCATTTTGCACTCCCTTGTTCTTATAAATGGAACAAATTAAAGTTCTATCTCTTTTGAGTCGTCTACCAGCTGCTGCAATTGATTTAAAATTAACTTACAATCCTCATAATTTTTTTTGTAAAGGCGTCTGGCAGTTTCGGTACGCAAATCCTGATACATCCCGTTAATTCTATGCTCCTGGTATCCTTTTGTATTCCAGATAAATTCCTGACGGGCTTTTTGAGTCTGATTACAAAAGTCAAATTTGTTTATTTCTTCGTAAAGCCGGAAAGGACATTCGTGATCAATTTCATCTGCATCACGGATTGTTTTTACAAAAAGATTATCTACAGCAGATACTTTTGCATTTTCGGGAATAGCAGTGTGCAGAGCGATTGCATTACAAATATCTTCCAGTTGTTTTCCGGAATATCCTAATTCTTCTTCTACAAACTTTTTGGCGTGGAGAGCAGAAATATAACCGTGAATAGAAATTAATCCAAGTTTATCATAAGCTGCAACTTCTGGAGCAGGTTCCGAATAATTCCAGCTTTTAGAAATATCAAAATCCAATCCATAAGAACAATCATGTAAAAGACAGGCAATAACAACTGCTTCCACATCAAAATTCTCATTTTCTGCAATAGTTTTACCAATTTTAGCTACTCTCATAGAATGATCGTAACGATATTGTCTTGACGAAGGATGACTTTTCCAGAATTCACTTACATCAAAGGTTTTATTCAGAAAATCAATTGTTTTTTGTATTCGGTCAGTCATGATACTCTCCTTAATGTAGTATAACACATTACCGGAGAATATCAGTTACCCGTTACAAAATTATTTATTTACCGGCAATCAACCGCAAAATATCAGCTGGTTTTTCACAAATAAAATCTGCACCGCATTCTTCAAATTCCTGACGATTTCCAAATCCCCAGAGAATACCACAAGCTTTAAAGCCTGCTACGTGGGCACCTTTTATATCATAATTTCTGTCACCAATCATAAGACAGGTATCTTTTTTATTTTCCAGATTATTTTCTGCCAGAACATAATTAATTACCTGAATTTTTTCTATCCGTTTCTGTTCTGCTAAATCTGCACCGCCAATAAAATCAAACAAAGGGGACAGACCTTTACGTTCAATAATCTTTTTTGTATAAAGTTCTGGTTTACTGGTAGCAACAAGAATCTTTTTTCCCATAGCACGAAGTTCTTTGATTAAATCTTCCACACCTTCGTAAGGAGAACACATATACATTCCTTCTACACCATAAAAATCCCGGTAAACTTTAATGGCATTTGTAACTTCACTTTCCGGCAAATGAAAAATTGTAGTAAAACTTTCTTTAAGTGAAGGCCCGATCATCTTTTTAAAATCTTCAATACCATAAGGCAATTTATAAAAATCCACCACCTTCTGCATAGAAGCAAAAATTCCTTCGGAGGTGTCACAGATTGTTCCATCAAAATCAAACAGAATATTTTCAAAATCAACCATAACAACAGAATACCATTTTTCGTATAAACAGGGAATGTCACACGGATTAGGAAATTTTCTTTTTAGGCGATAGAGAACTTCGGGATTTTATGTTATTCTATAGTAGAATAAAACTCAGGAGATTCTAATGGCAAAAACATTCGACGACAAAAAAATCATTTATACTATGGACCGTGTTGGCCGTGCTTACGGAACAAAAGTGGTTCTTAAAGATATAAGTATTTCATACTATTACGGAGCTAAGATTGGTGTTCTTGGTTCTAACGGTGCTGGTAAATCATCACTTTTTAAGATTCTTGCAGGTATTGATAAGGATTATACAGGTGAAACTTCTTTAGCTCCTGGATACACAATCGGATATCTGGAACAGGAACCTTATCTGGAACCAGGAAAAACTGTAATTGAAGTTGTAAAAGAAGGAGTAAAACCTATTACTGATCTTCTTGCCGAATTTGACCAGATTAATGAAGCTTTTGGTGATCCAGATGCTGATATCGATAAACTTTGTATGCGCCAGGGTGAAGTTCAGGAAAAACTTGATGCTCTTGATGCATGGAATCTGGATGCTAACCTTGAACTGGCTATGGAAGCTCTCCGCTGTCCACCTTCTGATCAGGTTGTAGATGTTCTTTCGGGAGGTGAACGCCGTCGTGTTGCTTTGTGCCG
This sequence comes from Treponema sp., assembly GCA_024402615.1. Classification (GTDB taxonomy): domain Bacteria; phylum Spirochaetota; class Spirochaetia; order Treponematales; family Treponemataceae; genus Treponema_D. Next base: position 311 of record JAKSTK010000136.1, on the reverse strand, counting down.
TCTCCTTCTTCAGAAACCTGATATTCTTCTTTTGGATGAACCTACTAACCACCTTGATGCAGAAACTGTAGCATGGCTTGAAAAACACCTCCATGATTATGAAGGTACTGTAATTGCTATTACTCACGACCGTTACTTCCTTGATGAAGTTGCCGGATGGATTCTTGAACTTGACCGCGGAGAAGGTTATCCATTCAAAGGAAACTACTCTTCATGGCTTGAACAGAAAAATCAGCGTTTAGCAATGGAAAGCAAGCATGAATCTGAACGCCAGAAAGAAATTCAGAAAGAATTGGAATGGATTCACATGG
>JAKSTK010000135.1 GCA_024402615.1 Treponema sp. | reverse complement strand
AGTAAGCAGGAACTGTAATTACAGCATCTGTAACTTCTGTTCCAAGATAGTCTTCAGCAGTTTTCTTCATTTTCTGAAGAATGAATGCAGAGATTTCCTGTGGAGAATATTTTTTCTGAGCTCCGTTTTCATCAATTTCAACGCGAACATCAGCACCGTTATCAAGTACAGTATATGGGAATTTTGTAGCTTCACCGCGCAAATCACCATATTTAAGACCAATAAGACGTTTTACTGAATAAACAGTATTTTTTGGGTTTGTAACCATCTGGTTTTTAGCAGGAGCACCAACAATTCTGTCTCCTTTAGAAGTAAAACCAACGATAGATGGAGTTGTACGTCCACCTTCTGAGTTCTGAATTACAACTGGTTCACCATTTTCCATTACAGCAACACAAGAGTTTGTTGTTCCTAAGTCAATACCAATAATTTTTCCCATAGTTATGTCATCCTTCCGGATGCCATATACAAGAACCAATGTCACCCGGTATATTTTATTTATTTTATTTTCTATTAATATTTTATGCCTTTGGTACGCTTACCATTACCTTGGCATTTCTGATTACTTTATCTTTAAGTTTATAACCTTTCAGATAAACCTGTTTCAAGGTCTGTTTTTCAACACCTTCTTCTTCCATACGACCGATAGCTTCGTGTTCATCAGGATTAAATTCATCTCCTTCTTTACCAAAACCAGCAAGACCATATTTATCTTCCAGCATTTTTACAAGTGCCAGATTAATCATTTTTACACCATCAGCAATTGCTTTTGGATCTGTAGCAGTAGCAGCAGCTTCAACAGTTCTGTCAAAATTATCAAGACTGTCCAGTAAATCGCCTAGAAGTGCAGCATTTGCATATTCACCGATTTCTGCTTTTTCTTTAATTGTACGCTTTCTGTAGTTATCAAAATCTGCAATACGACGTAACAACTGATCTTTAAGTTCAGCATTTTCTTTTTCCAGCTCTGCATATTTTTCTTCAAGAGTTGGTTCTTTTGCAGCTTCTTCAACCTTTTCTTCAGCAGCAGTTTCTGCTTCAGAAGATTCTTTTGCTTCTACAGTTTCTTCAACTTTTTCTTCAACTGTTTCGGAAGTTTTTGTTTCTTCTGTTTCTGATTCAGGTTTTTTATTTTCGTTTGCCATCAAAAATTTCCTATAAGTAAATCAATATCTATTTAATTAAAATAATAATTTGCCCGTGTAATCGTCAATAATTTTAGAAAAAAATTATGCATTTTTTTACTTTTTTCAACATTTTTTATTCATTTTTTTTCTATATGTAATATAGTTAATTAGTCTATTTTTTCAACTCAGGAGACTTTATATGATTAAAGCTTTAAATCCAGAAAACACACGACTTTTACCTGGAATTTTCAAAGACAGAGCATCAATTAACAGAAATTATCTTATGAAACTGGATACTCATTGTTTACTTCAGAACTACTATCTGGAAGCAGGGATGCAGATTAACGGTATGCAGACAATTTATGATCCTTCAAATGCAAAAATTCACTGGGGATGGGAATCGCCAACCTGTCAGTTACGGGGACACTTTTTAGGTCACTGGCTTTCTGCAGCTTCTATGCTTATAAGCACAAATGATGACAAAGAATTAAAAGCAAAATTAGATATTATCATCGATGAGTTAGAGAAATGTCAGAAGGCAAATGGAGGAAAATGGGTTGCACCAATTCCTGAAAAATATTTTACAATTCTGGAAAAAGAAACTTACATCTGGTCGCCACAGTACACAATGCATAAACTGATTCTTGGATTAACTCACGCTTATGTTTATGCAAAAAACAAAAAAGCATTAACAATCCTCAATAATCTTGCTGACTGGTACATTAAATGGACAGACAAGATTCTTAAAAGCGACAATCCTGGAATTATTTATCACGGTGAAGAAGCAGGTATGACAGAAGTATGGGCAGAACTTTACCGCCTTACAGAAAAACCAAAATACGAAACGCTTGCTCAGCGCTACGGAAATTCTGAATTGTACGACAGACTTTTAAAAGGTCAGGATGGATTAAGCAATACCCACATGAACGCTTCAATTCCATATTTTCACGGAGCGGCAAAACTTTATCAGGTAACAAATGATGAAAAATATCTGGCAATTCTTGAAAAATTCTGGGAATCTGCTGTAGAAAAGCGAGGAACTTATTGTACCGGTGGCCAGAGTGCTGGAGAATTCTGGGTAGCACCAAATAATTTAGCCGCTTGTATTGGCGACAGAAATCAGGAATTCTGTACCGTTTACAATATGGTTAGAGTTGCCGATTATTTGTATCAGTTTACAGGAAAAGTTGAATATCTTGATTACATAGAAACAAATATCTATAACGGATTCCTTGCACAGCAGAACAAGTTTACAGGTATGCCAACTTACTTCCTTCCAATGAAATCTGGAGCTAAAAAACTATGGGGTTCTGAAACAAGAGATTTCTGGTGCTGCCATGGAACAATGATTCAGGCACAGACCTTGTATCCGGAACTTTGTTACTATCATAATGAAGAGGAAGATAAAGTAATTGTTGCGCAGTACATTCCTTCTGAAGCAGAAATTGTAAACAAAGACGATAAAATTAAGATTTCTCAGTCAATTGATATGAAATACTATGCCGGAGAAACAAACTTTGATGATGCAATTTCTACTCAGACCTCCCGCTGGCAGATGAAATTTACAATCCAGGCTAATTCAGAATTTACTTTAGCCTTCAGACTTCCATGTTGGCTTACAGAACAGCCAAAATTCTATCTTAACGGAGCAGAAATTGATGTTTCAATTAAATCTGGATATTTAAACATTAAAAAGCTTTGGAAAGATGATGTAGTTACTGTTTATTTCCCTACAAAACTTACAACAACAAGTCTTTCTGATATGCCTGAAAAAGTTGCAATTCAGGAAGGACCAATTGTTCTTGCAGGACTTACAGACAATGATTACGGTTTGAAATATGACGATTTATCAAAACTTTTGAGACCAGCAAAGGAACACACCTACAGTGCATTCCCATGGCAGCAGAGTACTTACCGTACAGTTAATCAGTCAAAAGAAACAACTTTCATTCCTCTGTATGAAGTTACAGACGAACAATACACTTTGTACTTTACAAAGAAAGAAGAAAGTCAGGAATTCATTTTGAGTAAAAGACAATAAGGTAAGAAAATAACTACCAGGCTAAAGGAGCTTTCACAGAAAGCTCCTTTTTTATTTCAGGAATTGAGTCCGCAGGAATAATTAATTCACTGGCATGAAGATAAATTCGTTTTGCGGCTCTACCACCGTAAAGTTCATCTCCAAGAATAGGAAATCCTGCTTCACTTAAATGAACGCGAATCTGATGAGTACGGCCTGTAAACAAACTGCAGGAAATTAAAAGACAGGATTTTCCTTCTACAGTACATTCTTCAAGAACGGTAAAATGGGTTTTAGAGAACTGTCCCCCTTTTGACTCTGGCAGACTGCCCCATTTTCCTGTCTGAGATTTTCCGCTGACTCGTCCCATAAATTTTTCGACAGTAAAGGAATCTCCTGGATTAAGTACTTTGTTTTTTTGAAGAGATTTTTTTTCTACAACTGCAGAATAAACTTTAGAAAAGTTGTGAGACTGAAATAAATCACTTACAGCCTTATTTACAGTTCTGGTCTTAGTAAAAAGAATTACACCGGAAGTTTCTTTATCAAGACGATGCATAATTCCTGCGTAAGGTGGATTTCTCAAAGACGGATTTCTTGCCCATAAATAACGAACCAAAGCATCATGAAGATTATCTCTGTTACCGGTGATAGTCTGTTCTACAGGAAAGAATGAAGGCTTATTCAAAAAAATAAGATTTTCATCTTCGTACAAAACAGTTTCATCGGAAACTTCAAACTTAATGTCATCGGGTTGTTTTTCGTAAAAGAACTTCTGGTTGTCAAACTCAACACAAACTACAGATTTGCCCCGTAATTCAAAACCGGGACGGGTAACAGTTTTTCCGTTTACAAATACCTGCCCCGAAACAATAAGCCGCCTGAT
>JAKSTK010000134.1 GCA_024402615.1 Treponema sp. | reverse complement strand
ATAAGTACAGACCACCTGTATTCAAGGTAAATACACGGTTCTCGTACTTTGCTAACGGTGAGGTTAAGACCGAACTTTTAGACACAGTCCGCGGAAAAGATGTTTATATCTTCCAGGATGTTGAAAACCACGAAGTTCTCCATTTGAACGGTGGTAAAAATGATGTAGTTATGACAGTAAATGATCATGTAATGTCTTTGCTGGTAACTATCGATGCTGTTCGTATGGCAGGTGCTGGAAAAATCACTTTGGTTGTTCCTGCTTATCCTTACGCTCGTCAGCACAAAAGAAAAGGTCGTGAAGGACTTACTGCAAGTCTTTTAGGACACATTTATGAAATGCAGGGTGTTTCAAGAATCATCACTCTTGATTTGCATTCTCGTGAAATTCCTAATGCATTCTCTCGTCTTAATCTTGATAATCTTCATGCAAGCTATCAGGTAATTCGTGAGCTTAGTAAAATTGTTGATCTTTCAGGTCAGACTGAAGATTTGGTTATTGTATCTCCTGATACAGGTGCAATCGACCGTAACAAGTTCTATGCTTCTGGACTTAAATTACCACTGGCAATGATTTACAAAGAAAGAGATTATTCAATTGTTACTCAGGATGCTCATTCAACTAACATTAAGTCAGTTAAGCTCCTTGGCGATGTAAAAGGTAAGGTTGCCTTCCTTGCAGATGATATGCTTGGAACTGGTGGAACTCTCCTTAAAGCTATGGAATTCCTTAAGAATCAGGGTGCAACAAAAGTTATTTGTGCTATCTCCCTTCCATTCTTTACTGGTAATGCTATTGAGCAGTTTGATGAAGCTTATAAACAGGGCTTGTTCTACAGAATCATTGGTACAAATGCTGTTTATCACGAAGAATTGCTTAAACGTGAATGGTTCATCTCTACAGATGTAAGTGGACTTTTTGCTAACGTAATTACTCGTATTCATTACAATCAGTCATTGAGTGAACTTTTGGATAACCGCAGTATCATTGAAAAGGTTGTTAAACAGAATATACCTGCACAGGAAAATCAGGAAACTCAGGCTTAATAAATACAATGCTTGATACTGTTCTCTGTGTGGACATTGGAACGACTTCACTAAAAGCAGGATTAATTACTGCGGATGGTGAAGTCGTTTCTTTTTCTAAATATAGATTTTTTTCTCCTTCAGACCGTTTTGTTGCTAACCGTTGGATAAAAGGTTTGCGTTCCTGTGTACGAAAGATGATAAAGACTAATCCGAAAGTTATGATTAGAGCTGTAAGTATTTCAGGTAACGGTCCAACTCTTGTTTCAGAAAATGGAAAAACTCTCCGCTGGAACGAAGAATACAAAGTAGACAAAGAACGCTCCGGGAATTCGCTTTTTATTCCAAGAATTATTGCTTTTAAGGAAATGTTTCCTGTGGAATTTAAATGCACAAAAAAGCTTTATTCTGGACCGGAGTTTTTAATATATAAATTAACCGGTGAATCGGTTACGGTTTTACCAGATTCCCGCTATGTTACAGCTTACTGGGATGAGGAAAGGCTCAAATCTTCTGCAGTTGATGTTGATCCGTCTAAAATGCCTGAAATGAAAGGCATTGGTGAGTGCTTGGGAAATGTTTCTCGGGAAATTGTAGAATTACTTGGAATTGAACTGAATGTAATGTGGGATCAACCACTTTCGGACAGATTACCAATTCTTCCGGTTTATTCCTGCGGTCCTGATTTTACTGCGGCACTGGTTGGAACTAATACGCTTAATCCTGGAAAACTGTGCGATCGTTCAGGTTCCAGCGAAGGTTTTAATTTTTGTATAGAAAAGCCAGTTTCGGCGGAAGGACTGCGATTATTGCCATCTGTTATTCCGGGGCTTTGGAATATTTCTGCTTTGATTACATCTTCCAGCAAGCTTTCTCCTGAACAGCGGTTGAAAATTGTGGCGCCGAAGGTTGAAAGTTTAAGGGGCTTTAGTGCAGAAAATGGAATTGAGTTTCCTGATTGTATGACGGTTACAGGGGGACAGACCTGTGATTCAGATTGGATGAAATTGAAGGCAAAAACTCTGCGGATGAAACTTAAAGTCTGTGAATGTTCTGATTCAGAATTGCTGGGTGATGCGGCGGCGGCCTGGTTTGGATTAGGAAAATATAAATCGCTGCAGGAAGCGGCTGAAAATATTGTAAAGGAGGAGACATCTTATGGAAATGTTTAATATTCCGTCAAAAATGACTACTTCGACTTTTGATATTGACTCTACTCCTGACACAAACGATGCCTATGCCTTTGAACAGATTGATTGTCAGGTGAGAGAATTTGCCAGAGTGCGTGGAATGTCTGCTGATGCTGCCAGAAAAATGGTTGCAGATTATCGCAAAAAATTTGCTGAAGAGCATGATGGAAAAAAAGTCAGTCTTGGGAATACTCTTGTAAGTTTTGGTGTTCCTATTGAACAAAGTGTACAGTGGCGCAATGAACTTATGGCTCCGGAAAAATTTCTTTCTTATGATGAAAAAATTGTTGAAGAAATCAAAATCTTAAAATCAAAATACAATCTGGTTTGTGTAACAAATAATCCTGTTTTACCAGCCCGGAAAACTTTGGAAGTAATCGGTATTTCTGAATATTTTCCGGTAATTGTTGGTCTTGATACCTGCTATAAATCAAAACCGGCTGTGGAACCTTTTATGACTGCGGTAGAAAAAATGGGAGCAAAAGTTTCGGAGTGTGTTGCAATAGGTGACCGTTATGATCTTGATATTGCTCTTCCTCTTGAACTGGGTATGGGTGGAATTCTGGTAAAAGGGGTTGAAGAAATATACGGAATTAACCGGTTGCTTCAAAAGTAGATAATCTAAAGTATCTGTGGTATAATTATCGAATGTTAACTAAAAGTTTTGGGTCAAAGATTGAATTGACCAACAGTGGAGAGCTTTCCTTATTTTTTGTTGGTACAGGAAGTGCTTTCACTAAAAGAAATTTCCAGACTAATCTTTTTATTATTAAAGGACAGGATCATATTCTTGTAGATTGTGGAACTTTGTGTCCTTACGCTCTTGAAACCGCATATAATACGCCTGTCAAAGAAGTTTCAAATCTTTTTGTTACTCATCCTCATGCAGATCATATTGGTGGTGTTGAAGAATTAGCTTTAATTGGCTGCTATGTAAAAAAACAGAAACTGAATTTTATTATTACTGATAAATTAAAGAAAAAACTTTGGAATGAATCTTTGCGCGGTGGATGTCAGTTTAGCGAAGATGGCAAAATGAATTTTGATGATTATTTTAATCAGTTGAAACCAGCTTTGATTCAGAAAAAGCCATATGAAATTTACGAAATTAATGTAGGTTCAATTAATCTGAAGATTATCAGAACAAGACATATTACAACTCGTGCTGATTCGTTAAAAAACTCACAGCTTTCTTACGGTATCATTATTGATAATAAAATATTTTTTACTGGTGATACTCAGTTTAATAAGCATCAACTGGAATGGGTTACAACTGCTTATCCTATTGAAACTATTTTTGCAGATTGTGATGTAGGCGGTTATGCTGAAGCAGTTCATGAATCTTATAATCAGCTAAAAACGCTTGATGTAGAAATGCGCCAGAAAATGTATTTGTGCCATTACAATAAACAGGCTGAATCGGTAAATCCAGAAGCAGATGGATTTGCAGGTTTTGCACAGGCTGGTATCTACTACATATATTAGAAAAACAAAGTATAGTCGCCCGTGTAGCTCAGCTGGATAGAGCGTTGGAGTCGGTAAATGCTAAAAGATTGCTCCAAGTTTTCGCAATCTTTTTTAACGCATTTGCTATTTTGAGACCTAAGGAAAGGTAGTGCGTTCGAATCTACTCACTGTAAGATGCGATTAGAACGCACTTTATATATTCGGTTCCGTAGCTCATTTGGATAGAGCGATGGAGTGGTAAATGCTAAATAATCTTTTCTGGTGAAAAGATTGTTTTTAACGCATTTGCTATTATTACCCTAAGGAAAGGTAGTGCGTTCAAATCTACTCACTGTAAGATGCGATTAGAACGCACTTTATATATTCGGTTCCGTAG
>JAKSTK010000133.1 GCA_024402615.1 Treponema sp. | reverse complement strand
GGTGTGCAAGCATTTTTGGGCTTGTCAAATCGTTGATTGCAACTACTTCATATCCTTCAGCTTCAAACATCTGACGGAAAGCCAAACGACCAATACGGCCGAAACCATTAATAGCAACTCTAACTGCCATGTTATATCTCCTAAAAAATTAGATTATAATTAAGATACTAATAAAATACTGAATTTCTATAAAATAGTCTACAAAAAACAAATAACTGCACTCTTCACAGGTGAATTTCCTTACGAATTCACTACATAAAATTACACAAAGTGTACCTTGACTTATCCTAAGAAAAACTATTTTATATCTTTATGCCAGATAAAACCTTAACCGTAAAAGAACGAATCCTTCATTTTCTTAAATATTCTTCTGTATCAGTGATTGGAACTACCCTTGAATATGTTTTATTCTTTTTTATGACAAAAATAATGATTAATTTTTTTAATCAGGCTCTGGCAGACGGTCTAAGTACTGCAATCTGTTATATTCTTGCTGCCCTTTTCTGCTATTTCATGAGTAAGATTTTTGTTTTCAAAACAAAAACCAGAAGCTTTACAGAGGCTTTAAAATTCTTTGCAGTGGCAACTCCTAAAATGCTGATTACAACTTTTCTGGTTCCTCTGGTAATCAGTCTTCTGAATATTAAAGCAAGCTTATTAAAAACTGTAGTTAATATGATTGTTCAGATTACACTTTTCTTTTTGGGCTATGTTTTCCAGAAACTGTGGGTTTTTAATGAGAAGGATGATAAAAAACCTGCAGATATGTCATCCCGAAACTGATTCGGAAACTCACTTACGGACAAATGTTTTTACTCTTCTGAGAAGGGTAACTCACTCTATTTATTGCTATTTTCGCTGGTGGTTGCTTTATGACGGTTGTCAAAATATCCACCGTCTTCAAGGTATCGGCGGCGGGTCATAATCAGACCAATTAATTCCTGATACATATTAAAATCTACTTCCAAAGCCATTGGCAGAAGGAAGAATTCTGTTTCATCACAGTATCGTTCAATAAATTTTGGATCAGTTACATAACCTAAAGAAATCATATTGGAAATACGGTCTGCACACTTTAATATTTTTGCTTTCTGACTTCCAGTATCAAGAATACGGTGAAGGAACTGTCGTTTATCTTCTCCTTCACGGCGAGTAACCTCAAGAACCAGATCAAGAACCTGCTGCCCTTCACTGTCCGCATTTATAATATTTTCTCTGTCAAAATCTGGAATATCTTCAACAGTATCATGAACTACAGAAGCTTTAAGTAAAACAGAATCAATATAACCGTAGTCAATAAGAATTGCCAGGGTGTCCATCTGATGACGGAACATATTTCCACCAGCATGTCGGGCTTTTCCGATTAATCCCGTAGCCAGCTGCATATATGGAGCGAGTCGAATATCACATAGAGTCTGCATCTGCTGAGAGTTCATCTTTTTTGAACGCTCAGTTTTCATTTCATACTTCTGCTTTGTCATTGGGTTCAGTATATCAAACAAAAGGGACAGAGTAAATTAAAAATTCCTACCACTTTCCGTCAACGCAGGACGCAGTGATGTGTTTTGCCCTGAACTGTACAAAACAACCGCAATTTGCACAGGTCATACCGCCTACAAGTTTGCTGCAGGCCTGGCAAATTGCAAGCCGCTGTCTGTAAACCTCATCACCAGCATAATCGGCACATGGTTCTGCTGCTGCCATTTCTTCAATGATTTCAGGAGTCATCTCCATAGAGGATAATTGTCGTTTTGTTTCACAGACAGGGCAAGGTTCTTTCATTCTTATTTTACGGTGAGTGTAACAACAGAACGGGCAGGCATTTCAACAACTACCTGATTTTCTGCTGTAATCTTACAAGCTAAATCTTTTTCAACAACCTGCTGAGGATTATCAAAAGTATTCATACTGTTCATCTTTTCGCCACAAACAACTTTTGCAACCGCAGAAGAAAGCTTACCTTCCAGATTATCAAGATTAACTGTAACTGTACGAGTATTATCAAGATCAACATTTGTAAGAGTGATTGTATAAACTCCGTCTTTTTTTGAAGCAGAAGCGGTAATTGCATCCAGCATTTTATCTTTTTCCATACCAACTTCGGAAGTTGCAACTTTAGATTTAATTAAAGTTCCATTCATGTGGGCTTTATACATATGGAATACGTACCAGGTTGGAGTAAGAATCATTTTATTTCCTTCTGTCAAAACTGGAGACTGAAGAACGTTTACTGCCTGTGCAATGTTTGCAACTCTTACGCGGTCACTGTGATTATTGAAAATATTTAAGGTAATACCAGCAACAAGAGCATCACGGACAGTATTCTGCTGATAGAGGAATCCAGGATTTGTTTCTGGTTCTACCTGATGCCATGCTCCCCATTCATCTACAACAAGGGCAATTCTCTTATCAGGATCATATTTTGACATAATTTCATCATGCTTAGAAACAAGAGTTTCCATAAAAGAAGCACTCTTAAGTAAGGCAAACCAGTTCTTTTCATCAAAACCAGCGGCAGTATCCTTTGCATCCCAGCCAGGTGCAACACAATAATGATGAAGACTAAGACCGTCCATATAATATGCGGCATTTTTCATTAATACTTCTGTCCAGTTCCAGTCAGCTGAATTAGGACCACAGGCAATTTTAAAAATCTTATCTGGTCCGTACTGGCGAACATAAGTCTGATAACGACGATACAAATCTGCATAGTATTCAGGACGCATATTTCCGCCACAGCCCCAGCTTTCATTACCAACACCAAACATTGGCAGTTTCCATGGTTCTTTGTGACCATATGCCGCTCTGAGATTAGCCATTGGAGATTCACCATTGAAAGTAATATATTCAACCCATTCAGACATTTCCTGAACAGTTCCAGATCCAACATTTCCGTTGATATAAGGTTTACAGCCTAATGTTTCACACAAACCTAAAAACTCGTGAGTACCAAAGCTGTTGTCTTCCAGTACCCCACCCCAGTGAGTATTAATCATTCTTTTACGGGTTTCATAAGGTCCAATTCCGTCACGCCAATGATATTCATCGGCAAAACATCCGCCTGGCCAGCGCAGATTAGGAATATCAATTTCCTTAAAAGCTTCCACAACATCCTTGCGGTAACCATCAATATTTGGAATTTCAGAATCTTTTCCAACCCAGAAACCACCGTAAATACAGCGGCCTAAATGTTCACTAAAATGACCATAAATGTCCGGGCTGATTTTACTTCCTTCGTTTTTTACATCAACTGTAACCTGATCTTTCATTATCACTCCTGTACACTACTTAAATTGTAGTTCCCTCGTATTTTGGCAAAAAGGGTTCTGTTGTTTCGTACGTAACTTCCAGTTTGTAGCTGGCATTCTTTCCTACCGCCTTAAGATAATATTTGTTTTTTGCTGCAGGCAAAGTATAAGTCTGATTTTCTTCATTAATTTCAAATTCGTGATAGATTTTTTCTGAATCACAGATTACCAGCCTGAATTCACCATCATCAACCGTAGCTGTAAGGGTAATTTTAATTGAATCTTCTTTTTGCTGAAAAGTCATGATTTTTTCAAAGCCGGTAAATCTTTTACATTTAATTGTAGTTTTTTTATTTACTGTGCTTGTAAAAGAGCTGGCACGAGAATAAGAATTGCCATTTAAAATTTCTTCTTCTGTATAATCTGCAATTGAAGTTTCTGCTGTCTTTTTATTTGTACAAGAAACACTTAAAAGTACCAGTAAACTTAATAATATAATTCCTGTTTTTTTCATATAAATCTCCTTCAGTAAAATATTGTAATTGAATGAATAATTATTTTACTTTTACGAATTCTTCCAGATAATTTCCAAAAATGTCTTTATTTTCGCCATAAATTTGATTTTTTGGCCTGATTAACTGCAGATGATACTGTTTTGTTTCTTCTGTTTCTCCAATCAAACCTATGGAATAAAAATACTCTCCGGAATAAAATTTCACAAGGCGCCTATCTGAATACTGACCAACATTTTCGCCGTTTTCAAGACGACTGCAATCTTCAAAATTAAAAATGATTTTCTTTGAATTGATTTTATATGGTAC
>JAKSTK010000132.1 GCA_024402615.1 Treponema sp. | reverse complement strand
GAAAGGGCCATCATCATTGTAATCTGATTAAGGCTTTCTTCTATCATTTCTTTATTGAACCATTTTACATTGTCAAAAGTATTGGCACCGCTAAGGTAACCTGCATATTTACTGTCTGTAAGTAAAGTTACCAGTTTGTAGGCAACGGCTTTAGAATCTTTTGGAAGTTTACTTGAATCTGCATAAGAAGCAAACATAAATAACTTCTGGAGCAAATTGCGTAAATCTTTCTTTAAGTATTCATTAAACTTGCGGCCTAAGTTCCATTCAAAAGCCTTACCATTGTCAGCATACTCTGCGGAAATTGCCCAGCATGGCAAACATGGTCCCAAAGTTTTATTAGCCTGAATCATAAGTTTTGCAAAGTTTTCTGCCGCTGGGCATTTTGCAAGGGCCTTCTGTAAATCGGTAGGGGCTTTTGGTGCTGGCAAGTTATGGGTAGTCACGCAAGTCTTAATTCTTTTTTTGAACAATGCATAAGATTTTTTTGCGGCTTTTTCTGCATCAGCTTTTGTAACTGGTTTTACAGAATCCTTTTGAGAAGTTTCATAGGCAACTGTATAGAATGCAAGGGCTTCTTCTTCACAATCTGCAAGAATCTTATTAATTGCTTTAAGATCAGCTTTGTGTGGTGCAGATTTTTTAGGCTTTGCAGGAGTTTTCTTTGTTGTTTTTACTGAATTTGCAGTTGTCTCTGCTTCAATTTTAACTGCAGGAGGAGCAAATTCCTTTACAATTGGCAACAATGCTTTTTCGCTGAATGCCTTTAAAGCCACGTACAAATCTTTGTAGATTAATTCCTGGTATGCAGTTTCAATATCTTCACAACCGGCACCGTTTAAGAATTCGCAAAGAATTTTGTAGCGGTGGTCGGCAGTGTCGGTTACCTGCTGAATGTTCATGTAAACCTGGTATTCAAAGCCGTTAAGCATTACAAAAATACCTTTTTCGCAGATTTCAGAAGATTTGCGAATAAACCACTGACGGCTTCTGTGTTCCTGCATAATTACATATTTATCGTCTTCGGCAGTAAGGTTTAAACCTTCCGAAATTGAACGGCTTTCCAAACGGATTTCGTCCCCATTGCCGGTTTTTACTGCAAATGGGTCAGACTGTTTAATCCATCCGTGTGCCTGATCATATTTATTATTGTAGAAAACAAGGGTGCGTTCATTGCCGCAGCCGTTAGAATAGGCAAATACGTTTTCGTTTACGTTGCCATCTTGCCATAAATCATAAAGATAGAAATTTTCTACACCGCTGAACAGGTAACGTTTTTTCATAAGAGGGAATATATCGTGCCAATGGCGGTCTACAAGATACTGATTTGGTGTTTCATTCTTGTAAGCTTTTGTATATTCCATTCCATATTTTTCTGTATAGCCTTCAATCTGACCATGGCCAAACATTGGTAAACCTGGCATTGTAATCATTAAAGTACAACAACCAAAATATTTATCGCCGTCGCCAAACTGAGCAATTGCTGTTTCTTCATCAGGATTGTTCATGAAGTTTACATAGCGCTTCAAAATCTGTGGGTCAAAGTTGATTGTGTTTTTAATTGTGTCGCGGTACTTCTGGTTTTCTTCTTTTTTAAGCATGTTCATAAAAGCTGAGTTATAAACACGGTGCATACCAAGAGTACGAACAAAGTAGCCTTCCATCATCCAGAAAGCTTCTGCCAGAAGTAAAGTATCCGGGCATTCTTTTGCAACGCGATCTACAACTTCACGCCAGAATTCATTTGGAATTGCATCATTGAACTGCTGAGTGCTTAAACCTGTTTCTGAACGAGTTGCAATGTCTCCTCCATGTCCTGGCTCTGGGTACCACAAGCGGCGAATGGATTTTTTAGCAAGAACCATAGCCGCATCAAATCGGATGATTGGGAAATTCTGTGCTACGTGTAAAATTTCCTGCATTACTGCTTCACGGGCTTCTGGATTCAAGAAATCAATCTGTGCTGTATCATTCCAAGGGAGACCTGTACCATCGTTTCCGTGGTAAATATAACGTGTGTCTCCAGTTTGATTATCAACTCGTTTGAAAACTACAGAACAGTCATCTTTAGAATAGTAATGGTCTTCCAGATAAAGAGAAATGCGGCTGTCCTGAGAAAGGTTTTCGCCGTTGTATGTGTACTGTGGGAAAGGATTGTCCCTGCGCTGAATAAAGCGGTCTGGATGATTAATTACCCATTCGCCGTCCATACCAGTATGATTTGGAACCATGTCCGAAGCAAGGCGAATTCCTCTCTGCCATAAACGCTGGCGCAAGTTTGCCAAAGCATCCCAGCCACCAATGTTACCGGCAATTTCGTAATCATAAAGAGAATATGCAGAAGCAGCTGCCTCTGGGTTACCACAAATCTGTTTTATGCGTTTAGAAGATTTTGAACGTTCCCATAAACCAATAAGCCAGAGACCTGTAAAGCCTTCGTCCCGCAAACGGTCAAGTTCAGCATCTGGAATCTGGTCAAGGCGTGTAATAGGGTAGCCGTACTGTTTTGTAAGCTGGTCCAACCAGACAAGAACGGTTTTTGCCATAAGAATTACGTTAGGCATCCATTCACTGTCGGCAGAAAAGCGTTCATATTCGTTCATTAAATTTTCAAAAGAGTAAGCCTGCATGTCTGGAAGTTCGCCGCCTCCAAATCCGTGCCACATTGCTTTTTCTTCTTCTGAAATTGTATCCATACCAGTAAGAATGCGTTTAAGCCATTCGCCCAGGTAGGTTTCCCAATATTTTTGAATGTATTCCAGCTGACCTTTAAGGCTGTCTGGAGCAAAAAGCATTGGTTCACGAAGCAGATTTATTAAGTCGTGGTCAAAAGGACCAAAGATAGGCTGAGTCTGGGCAAATTTCTGGATTGTAGCCCAAGATTTTGAATACAGCTTATTTTTTTCAAGTTCAGCATCGTCAAATAAAAGGGCAAATGGTTTAAATGCAGGATTTTCATTTGCCAGGTGAAGAAGTATAAGTTCTTCCAAAGTTTGTTCACGGTTTGAACGCATTTTACCAGTGCCAATGTCAATTGTTTCCCGGTCCAAATATTCCTGTGGAGTACAGCGTTCTTTGTAAACTTCTACAGGTGGAAATTCCTTCATAAAATCAAGGAGTAACTGGTCAATTTGTTCAGCTGTATATTCTTTGTTCAAAAAATTCAGCAAATCGGCCATAAAAGAAGGGGCCTTGTCCCGGCGGTACATCATACATACCTGATGGAAAATTTCATCAATTAACCCCATGGCATTAAGCTGACCAGCAGAAACCTTTTTATTTTCATCTCCAGTTTGTGTTTCTATATAATTATTAAAAAGGAGCTGGAAATTTCGAACGTTCTGCATATTTGCAAAAATAACATTTCCGGAAGATGCAAAAAGCCCTTTGTCAAAATCACACAGATCACGGACTTTTTTGCTGATGTGGAATTCATTGTACGAGATGTTCATAGGCGCTCCTTATCTTTTACTTACAGTATTTATTTTTTCAATCAATTTTTTGTTTTTCATTAAATCTTCTATAGAAACAGGGATTCTGTATGTCCAGTTGAAGGCTGTAACTGTTCCTGGAATATTAATGCGTTCGTCGTCGGCATTTTCAAGCCAGTATTTTTCTTCCATAAATAAGAAATCTTGCAAAGGTGAAATGTGCCACTGACTTGCAGAACTTGAAGCCAGTTTCATAATCTTTTCTGCAGTTTCTGGTGTAAATTCTGCGTATTCTTCTTCAAAAGATTCTAGATTTGCTTTTATAAATGCCTGGGCACTTTCTTTTTCTGTATTCCACCACTGGCGGATAGTTGAAGAATCGTGAACAGATGTTGTAGTTACAGAAAGAGGTTCGTAATCTTCAAAAGGAACGTAAGGCTGACCTTCTTCTGCCCATTCACGGCTCCAGCGAACAACTCTAAGTCCTAAAATGTCGTGGGCTTTCATTGTTTTTGGAACGCAGGCAATGCCAACTCCCAAATCTTCGCCACAAGGTACCATTTTTACAGTTGAAGTTAGGGCTGTAAAAATTTCGTCGGCCTGTTTTTTCCACAGCTTTTCGTTGCTTTTGTTTAATGCTGCAAATAATTCTTCAAGGCCCTCTTTTTCCTGATCATTTAAA
>JAKSTK010000131.1 GCA_024402615.1 Treponema sp. | reverse complement strand
TATTGAAAAGACAACAAGAATCCCGCTAAATTTCTGTTTGTATGGATAATCAATTGCTTCTTCAAATACTAATATAATATATGCTCATTTTACCACTTTATCGTCTTGAATTCTTTATAGTTATTATTGTCATTTCTATAAAAGTCCCTTGAAGAAGCAGTATATATTAATAATTTTCACGAATTCCCTTCATCATAAGAGGTGAAGTAACTTTTCCACTTGCCCGGTCTACAACTTCCTGGCTGTCCCAATAAAAACTTGTAAAACCACGACTACGTGATTCTTCAATAAAGAAGCTTGTAAATTTGGCACCTTCTTCATCTGAAGTTGATTCCCATTTTTTAGTTCCGTCATCGTTTTTACCTGGGAATCTGCGACCTAAAGTTCCCCACTCACCAATAATTACAGGCATTTCATATTTATCTGCATAGGTTTTTACTCTGTCAAATTCATCTGTCACCTGACCTTCCCAGTATGACTTCCATTCTGTTCCCCAATCAGAAAGCCAGTCTGTTTTTTCCCAGACAAAACCCCTTGGAGAATAAAGATGTACTTCCATAATAAGTTTTTTATTACCAGCACTGTCATAAGGTTTTACAAAACCTTTTAAATCATTTTCTTCTGTTGAACAGCAGTAAGTTCCAACCATCAGGTTTCTGGTTGCATTCTTTCCGCCGGTTGAGCGAACAGTATTTACAAAAAGTTGATTCCATTTGTTTACAACAATAACAGCCTCTTCAGGACCACAACTCCATTTATTATCTGCAGAAATCATTTCATTTGTTCCGCAAAGGATAAGTCGGTCTGAATAATCCTTAAATGTATTTCCAATATTTTTATAAAGCTTTTGGTAAACCTCGTTATACTTCTCATACAAAGCTTCTGAAGCTTCTACCCAGCCATCAGCTCCACCATCATGATGAGTATTCAAAAGACAATACATTTCTTCTTCAAGAATCCAGTCGACAACTTCCTGAACTCTTTTAAGCCAGGCTTCATCAATTTTCCCTGTTTCAAAATCCATATGTTCAGCCCAGGTTACAGGAACACGAACAGCATTAAAGCCAAGTGCCTTTATTTCCTTAATAAGGTTTTTAGTAGTAACAGGCTGTCCCCAGGCCTTTTCCCAGGCTTCAGGTTTATTATCTCTATAGGTTAAAATCCATCCTTTAATACCTTGTGTAAATTCTGTTTCATTATACGAAGTTGAGTCAAAACTGTTTCCAAGGTTTACTCCGCTTCGCATATTGTAAACAGCCGCAAATGCATCTTCTCCTTCCTGGAAAAGATCTTCAGGAGGAACCCAATCTTTATTGAATTCTTCATTTGGATTCTCGCTTGGAGCAATTTTAGGACCACACCCTGAGATCAAAAAACAAATTCCTAAAATTGTAACGCCACTAAAAAGATACTTTAAGATCTTTTTCATATTGTTCTCCTGTAAAAAATTTTTTTTATTTTCCAATAGGAATTATAAAATGTAAAGAAAAACTTTTCGCATTTATTCACGAAAAAGCTTTTTATATACTGTCTGAAACGATTGCGATACCCCTTTTTGGAATTTTCCGACATAAATATGAAATGCTATATCAGTCAGTTTATCTTGTAACAAGCATTTTATTTGACTATAATTCAGCTAGAGGAAATATATGCCAGTTACATTAAGAGACAAATACCAGCAGTTCTTTGCCGAATTGACAAAGGCTTCTACAGCCTCGGCTAAAATTGATGAAAACTGTATTTATCAGGAAGCAAACCGCGGAACCCGTAAATATATGGATTATCTTTTGAAAGATAATATTATTCCTGATTCACACCTTGGAAACATGGAAAAGTTTAGGGCTTTTTATGACAAGATTGTGAATGAAGGAAAATCTGGTGTAATCATGATGGAACATTTTTCTAACATGGATTTACCAGCATTCTTATTTCTCCTGGAAAACTGTGGAGAAGAATGGGCAAAAGATTTTGCCAGCCGCGTAGTAGCTATTGCCGGAATGAAATTGAACGAAGCCAGTGCAGGTGTTCGTGCTTTTTCAGAAAGTTTTACTCGTGTTGTTATTTATCCTACTCGTAGTCTTGATGCACTTAAAGGTAAAAATATTGATCCTGCTGTAATTGAAGAAGAAGAAAAACGAGCAAGAAAAATCAACTTTGCTGCAATGCGCGAAATGGACAACTGTAAAAAACGCGGTCAGATTATTCTTGTATTCCCTAGTGGAACCCGCTATCGTCCAGGAAAACCAGAAACAAAACGTGGTTTGCGTGAATTGGACAGCTACTTAAGAATTTTTGATATTATGCTTCCAGTTTCTATTAACGGTTGTTGTCTTAAATTCAACCCAGAAGCACCAGAAGACATGCTGTCTGATATTGTTGAACCAGAAACAATCATTATGACTGCCAGCGATTATGTTGAATGTAAACCATTCCGTAAGGCAATTCTTGAATCACTTCCAGAAGATTGTCCAGATCCAAAACAGGCAACAGTAGATGCAGTTATGGCAATCATGGAAAAGAAACACGACGAAGTAGAAGCAGCTAAAACAGCAAAATAAAATTTTAAGGAAATATAAATGAAAGCAGTTGATGTTAAAACAGAATTAAGCAGTACAACTTATCCAGGACGAGGAATTATTATTGGTAAATCAGAAGACGGAAAATATGCCGTTTCTGCTTACTGGACAATGGGCCGTTCTGCAGGAAGCCGTAACCGTGTATTTGTTGTAGACGGAGAAGGAATTCGCACACAGGCTTATGATCCATCATTAATCGCAGGTGATCCAAGTCTCATTATTTACGCTGCAGTTCGTGTTTTGGGTAATAAAACAATCGTAACAAATGGTGACCAGACAGATACAATTTACGACGGAATGAAAAATGGTCTCAGCTTTGAAGAATCTCTCCGTTCAAGAAAATATGAACACGATGCTCCAAACTACACACCTCGTATTTCTTCTGTAATGAATTTTGATGCTACTCGTTATGATTATGCACTTTCAATTCTCAAAAGCGATAATGGAAATCCAGACAACACTCTCCGCTTTACTTACACATACGATAATCCTGTAAACGGTGAAGGTCATTACATTCATACTTACATGGGTGATGGAAATCCTCTTCCAAGTTTTGAAGGCGAACCAGTAAAAGTAAAACTTTCTGGAAATATTGATGAATTTACAAACACTGTTTGGAATGCATTAAATACAGAAAACAAAGTATCACTTTTTGTACGCTATATTGATATCGAAACTGGTAAATACGAAACTCGTGTTTTGAATCAGCGCGAAATCGAAAAGAAATAGTAAACAAGAAAAGACTTATTATGAAAGGTGGATTTGTAAAGTTCTTAAAAGCATTACCGGATATTTTCCTGCTCAGTCTTTTGTGGCTGATTTTCAGTATGGGAATTATTACGGTGGGGGCTGCTACCTGTGCCGCATATTATGTTGCATTGAAGATAGTAAAGGATGAAGAAATCCACCTTTTTAAATTTTTCTTAAAAGCCTTCAAAGAAGATTTCCTTCAGGGAACTTTGATGTGGCTTATTACACTTCCAATGCTGGCAGTTACCGGTTATTCCTGGTATTGGTTTACCCGGGCTGACTATAACACAACCCCCTTGCTTTTGCTTTCAATTGCACTGACTCTGATTTTCTTCTTTGTAAATCTTTTTGCCTATCCACTTATTGCCCGTTATTCAAACACTTTTAAGATGGTTATTAAAAACTCTCTTGGTGTAAGTTTAATTTACTTTCCGCGAACAATGCTTACAATTCTGCTGGTTATTGCAGAAGGTGTTTTCTTTTTTATTCTTGGAAGATACACCTTTGCCGTAGGAATTCTTATTGCTCCGGGATTTATAATTTACACAGTAAGTGCCATGTCCAAAATGATTCTGTGGCAGCTGGAACATCATCAGGAAAATGAAGCTGCGGAAGACTAAATCCACTTAATTGAAAATAGACTGCAATTTCGCTATTATATCCCTATGAAAGAACTCGAACTTAAATATGGATGTAATCCAAATCAGAAACCTGCAAAGGTTTACATGGAAAATGGCGATCTTCCAATCACTGTTGTAAACGGAAGACCTGGATACATTAACTTGCTTGATGCTTTGAACGGCTGGCAGTTAGTAA
>JAKSTK010000130.1 GCA_024402615.1 Treponema sp. | reverse complement strand
ACATTTTGATTATGTGTATATTCAAAAAGAAGTTTTCTAGCCGCAGTTTGTAAAGGAATAATAGAACTACCTTTTAATAAAATCTGGTATCGCCAGGAAGAATTAATCTTTTCAATCGGACATTCTGCAGGACCAATTATTTCCATTCCTCGAGGAGCTTCTGCTTCCAAAATTTTTGCTGCATCTTGTGCTGTTTCTGCAGCCAAGCCCTTATTAAAACTTCTAAAAACTAAACGTAACAATCTGCTGTAAGGTGGAAAATCCAGCATTTCTCGCTGCTGCAATTCAAAATCATAAAAATCTGCAATTTGATTTTTAACAGCATATAAAACAGGCTCACGACCAGGACTATAAGTTTGAACAATAACTTTGCCGTCTGGAAAGTAACGTCCCGCGCGCCCTGCAACCTGAGTTATCAATGAGAAGGTTCTTTCGCCCGCGCGGAAATCTGGCATATGGAGGCCTGCATCAGCAAGAATTACACCAACTAATTCAAGGTTAGGGAAGTTTAAGCCCTTTGCCACCATTTGAGTTCCCAGCATAATGTCGTATTTACCCTGTCGGAAATCTTCCAGAGAAGTTAAAAGCTCATCTTTATTTTTAAGGGCATCAGTATCAAGGCGGATTATACGGGCATTTGGAAATTTTGCACGGGTTTCTGCTTCAATAAATTCTGTACCAAATCCGCTGGCACCAATTTCAAAGGAACCGCACTGTGGGCAGCTTTGTGGAGTGATTGTTGACCATCCGCAGTAATGGCACCTGAGCCTGTTTTCATTTTTATGGTAAGTTAATGGTACGGAACAGTTTTTGCATACCAGCTCAAAACCGCAGGAATTACATCTGAAAAAGTGAGTGAAGCCTCGGCGGTTTAAAAACAAAATAGCCTGATGTTTCTTTTCTAAAGTTTTATTTATTAAATCTTCAAGTGGCTTTGAAATACAGCCTTCTGGACGGTAAGTATTTAAATCTATGCAGGCTATGCGAGGCATTTCACCACCGGCAAGGCGCTTAGACAAGGTATGACTTTTAATTGTACCTTTGCGCATACCATGCCAGGCTTCCACCGAAGGAGTTGCACTTCCCATTACCATAGGAATTTTCAAAGTAGAACAACGGTGCATAGCTACCTGTCGTGCATGATAACGAGGATTGTTTCCCGATTTGTAAGAGCCGTCATGTTCTTCGTCAATAATAATCAGGCCTAAATCTGGAACTGGAGCAAAAATTGCAGATCTGGCACCAACAACAACTCTGGCCTCCTTATGCATAATTCTATGCCATTCACCAAGTCGTTGGGAAGGAGTAAGACCCGAATGTAAAATTGCCGCTGTATTTCCAAATCGTTCTGCTACCGACTTTGCAACCTGACCTGTTAATCCTATTTCTGGAACAAGATAAATTACACCTTTTCCCTGTTCAAGGATTTTTTCTGCCAGAGAAAGAAAAACTTCGGTTTTACCAGTGCCAGTTGGTCCATATAAATAATGGAAAGGCACACTTTGATTTGCAAGAATATCGTTTACAGCTTTAGTCTGTTCATCTGAAAGTTCATTTTTATGAGGATTTCCTAATTCTTCTTCAAAGCTGAATCCACCGGCACTGGTTTCTCGTCGGCCGGAAGGAATCATGCTGAAAACTGCTTCACCTAAAGTACAAAGGTAGTAGTGAGAAATCCATTTGGCCATTTCAATAAGCTCTGTGCCAAATAAAGGTTCTTTATCAATAATCCTTTTTACTGGTTTAATTTTGCCAGCCTCAACAGGACAGTTTTCGGGAATATGGTCCAGAATATTTATAATAAAGCCTTCTGTCTTTTTATTGCCAAACATAATTTCTGCCCGTTTGCCAATTTCAGGACGTAACTCTGGCTTTTCATTTTCTGGAGGAATATAAGAATATGTAAATCCCTGATTAATAGGGAGATTAAGAATGATTTCTAAATAAGTCATATTCCTAAAGTGTATTTAATTTTGCACGGAATTTCTTTAAGTCTTCCCAGGCAGGACGTTTTAATTCTTCATTTCTAAGCAAAGCACTTGGATGGTAAGTTGGCATTACAGGAATTCCATTGTAATCAAAAAATTCTCCATGTCTAATGCTGATTGGAATACTTTCGTTCATAAGTTTTTCAATTGCAATTTTTCCCATACAAAGAATCATTTTTGGTTTTAAGATATGAATCTGTGCTTCCAGAAAGCCAAAACATGCATCCTGTTCTTCTGGTAACGGGTTACGATTCTCTGGTGGACGGCATTTTACAATATTTGCAATATAACAGTTTGTATTTCTATCCAATTGGATTGCATTAAGCATTTTATCAAGAAGAACACCAGCTTTACCTACAAAAGGTTTTCCCTGCATATCTTCATCATGTCCTGGACCTTCACCAATAACCAGCACTTCAGGATGTTCAACTCCCATTCCAGGTACAACGTTATGTCGGGTTCTTGCAAGACCGCATCGTGTACAACGGGCAATTTTTCCGCAGATTGCATCAAGAGTAACTCCACCTTCAGAAGATGCAGCTTCCGCAGGAATTTCATCTTTTTCCTCAGAAACAACTGTTTCTACTACAGCAGCTGATTGTGGAACTTCTGTATCATCTTCAAAAGTTCGTTCACTGGCAAAAATATCCCGTGTATAACCTGAATTATATGCATCTGCAGTTTTGAGAAGATTAAATAATGTCTGTTTTTCTTCAGCTTTCATTATTGTTCAGTTTTCCATTCTGGTTCACCAGTAGCAGTTAATTTTACAATTTCTCTGTTACGGTAAGATTGTTCAATTAAATCGTCAACTTCAAGTGAGTTATAAATTTCTTCAGCTTCTTCTGGTTTACCTCTTAAAACCGGGTGACGAGGACTGAATAAAACACAGCAGTCTTCGTATGGAAGAATTGAAGTTTCATATGTATCAATAAAATATGAGTCTTTAATAATTTCTTCTTTATCCATTCCACAAAGAGGACGAAGAAGAGGGCGGGTTGCAAAATGTTCAGTTACTGTCATATTTTCAATAGTCTGACTTGCAACCTGACCAACACTTTCGCCAGTAATAATACATTTTGCATTGCAACGGCTGGCAAGTTTATTTGCAACTTTCATCATACAAACACGAAGCATTAAAGTTGACCAGTTTTCAGGTGCCTTTTCCTTAATACGCATCTGTACATCTGTAAAAGGAATTACATTCAAATATAATTTAATTCCGTAATAAGCAAGTTTTTGTGCAAGAGTAACAACCTTCTGTTTTGCTTCTTCTGAAGTATAAGGGTAAGAGTGGAAGTAACAACATTCAATTTTCATACCGCGGCGAAGCATACGGTAACCTGCAACTGGAGAATCAAGTCCACCAGAAAGTAATAGCAAGCCTTTGCCACTGCAGCCAACTGGAAGGCCACGACAGCCAACATTTGAATCAACATAAACAAAACAGCGTTCACGAACTTCAACGTAAATAATAGTATCTGGATGGTGAACATCAACCTTCATAATAGATTCAACATCACCAGCGGCTTCACAATTTATCTGGTAAGAATTAAGAGGGAAGCTTTTATCTGAGCGGCGGGCATCAATCTTAAATGTTTTACAGCCTTTATCAGCTTCAATTTTAGCTAATTCAAAAACAGCACGGCTAATATCTTCAATAGTTTTTTCACAAACAGTAGCCTTTGCCCAGCCTGTAATTCCAATAAGATGCTGAAGGGCAAATTCAACCTTTTCTGCAGCACTTTCATCACAATCAATATAAAGGCGGCCGGCACGTAATGCAATCTGACTGCCAGTTCCTTTCAAATATTCTGCAGCATTATGTTTTAAAAGATTTTCAAATTCCTGAATATTAGAGCCCTTAAGAGTAAGCTCACCGATTTTTGCTAGATAAGTCATATTTGAATTATACAGTTAATATGTTTTTTAGTCACGGATTCCACGGATGATACGGATAAATAATTTACAGTAATTTCAATAACAACTTGAAACTACGTTAAAAAATTTAAGATGTCATTCTGTATATCTCATCCAGTTCAATAAATAGTATAATACATTACAGTGTCATTTTTTGACACTGTAATATGTTAAACTTGACTATAGAAAGTATGCTATAATAAGAAAGGAGAAATGTTATGAATAAATGGTTTGCATTAAAAGATCTAAA
>JAKSTK010000013.1 GCA_024402615.1 Treponema sp. | reverse complement strand
AAAATATCCCGAGTATGGATATGCAAAACATAAAGGCTATCCAACCCGGGATCATATGGAAATCTGCCGAAAAATCGGTCCGTCTCCTATTCAGCGAAAAAGCTTTAAGTACTAACTTTACCGCCTGTTTTATCAAAAAGATTTATTATTCTTCTGTGTTTGTTTCTGTTGCTGCAGGGGCATCTGCTTTTTTAGATACTACATGAAGTCTTGGCTTTTTTGTTTCTGTCTTTTCTGATTTCATGCGGTAAACTTTCTTTCCGCTTGAGCTTGCTGCACCTTTTCCGTATTTAGCTTCTTTAGCAGCTTTCTTTTCTTTTGCTGCTTTCTGTCTTGCTTTTCTGTCTTTTTCTACGAATTCAAGAGATTTTTCCATTCCCTGTAAGAATTTCTGCATATCATCTGCAAAAATAGCAATCTGATGGCGGTCAGCTTCTGCACCATCACGGTTTTTGCTTTCTACAATCTGAAGAAATACATCTCCAGTTCTGTTTTCTTTTACATTGAAAAAATAAGAACGATTATCTAAATAGATCTGTGTTGTAAAAAGTTCTCCTCGTGCTCCCATAGTTGGCTCCTTATATAAATTAAATTATTTTCACATCAAAAAATTGCCAGGGAAACTACCCAAAACGATTTGAACCTTCCCTAGAAATGACTTTAATAAAATATCATTTATTAAAAGTTTTATCAACTTCTGAAACTGCTTCAAAAAGTTCATTTATAGCTTTTTCGGTGGTGTGAGGACCAAAACTGAAACGAACAGCAGTTTCTCTGAGCGCTGCATCTACATGCATTGCTTCCAGAACCGGCCGGCTTGCTTTTTTAGAAGAGCAGGCACTTCCCGTAGAAATATAAAATCCTTTTGAATCAAGTGCTCTAAGCATTACATTTCCAGGAATATGAGCAAAAGCAGCCTGAACAACATATGGGGAATATAAGTCTGGTTTTTCCAGTCGTCCTTCAGGAACAATTGTACAGCCCTTTAATTCACTGAGTTGTTTAACAAAATTTTCTGTAATTGCTTTCTGTCTGGTAAATTTTTCCATTGAGTCAGGATTTTTTTCGGAAATGTAATATCGTTCAAGACATTTAGAAAAAGCAACGGCTCCAAGAACATTTTCAGTTCCACTGCGCATTCCTTTTTCCTGTCCACCGCCTTTAAGGAATGGTGTAATTACATCTCTCAGATAAAGAATACCGGTTCCTCTAGGTCCACAGATTTTATGTGAACTAAAAGCAGCACTGTCGATTCCTTTGTAACCAATATTTAAAGGAATTTTACCAGCAGCCTGTACGCAGTCTACATGAAATTTTGGTTTTCTTTTTCCTGCGGACCAGTTAGTAATCGCATCGGCAATTTCATAAATTGGCTGAATGGAACCAGTTTCATTGTTTACTGCCATTACACAAACCAGCATTGTATCGTTTGTGAGAAGAGAAGTAACTGCTTCTGGTGTAATAATTCCATATTTGTCTGCAGGAATTGAGACAACATTCCATCCGCAGTGTTTAAGTGCATCTGCCTGTTCTTTTATGGCTGGATGTTCAATTGAACTTACAAGCACAGTTCCTTTTGCAGGTTTTGACATTACTGCCAGTAAAGGAATATGATCACTTTCTGTTCCACCAGAAGTAAAATAAATTGTCTCTGGTTTTACATTAAGAATTTTTGCGGCTCTTTCTCTTGCTGTGTCAAGCAAACTTTTTGCTTTTTTTCCTACATTGTGAGAACTGGAAGGATTTCCCCAGCATTCAAGAGTTTCATTTACTGCTTCCTGTAAAATATCTGCATCTGCAGGACTTGTAGCAGCCCAGTCAAAATAGTGTTCTTTTTCCAGTGTGTTTGTGTTGTTCATAATTGTTTATTTAAGTACTGAGAGAATATCTTTGTCTTCAACTTCTTCAATTACTGTAGAAGTTAATTCGGTAATTTTTTCATTTGGATCGGCAAGAGATTTCTGGATGATTACACGGACATTAGAATTAAGGTTCTTTTTATCCTTATGCATTACAGAAAGAAGTCTTTCGCCAATTCCGCCACCGATAATCTGTGGTGGAATGCCTGCTGTTTCCCAATTATACATTTTAAGAATATCAAAGATTTCATTGCGGAAAGCTTCGTTACAATATTCCTTTTTGTAGCTCAATTCAATTGAGCGGGAGATTCCCCATGCAACAGCAGCACCGTGTGTAATAATTCCAAGTCCTGCAACGCTTTCCAAAGCATGACCAAATGTATGGCCAAGATTTAAATAAGCGCGGATGTTTTTTTCTGTAAAGTCTTTTTCAACAATTGTTGCTTTTGCTTTTACACATTTCTGAATAACAACATCCAGCACTTCTTTGTCACGGGCATTGATTTTTTCACTTTCAGTTTTGAAAATATTATAGAGTTCTGTATCAAAAAGAAGGGCAGTTTTAAATGCTTCTGCAAGACCAGAGTTATACTGATTTTCTGGAAGATACTGTACAAATTCAGGGAAATAGTAAAGCTTTTCTGCAGGGAAGAAAGAACCAATAATGTTTTTGTAATTATCAAAATCACAGCCGGTTTTTCCACCGATAGAAGCATCAACCATTGCCAGTAAAGTAGTTGGAACCAGCTGAACTTTTGCACCTCGTTTAAAAATTGAAGCAGCAAATGCAGTAGTATCACAAATAACACCACCACCAATACCAACAAATACATCTTTACGGTTAAAATCTGCATCAACTGCAGAAGAAACAATATTCAGAACGCTTTCAATTGTTTTGTAAGGTTCTCCGGAGCCAAGAATTAAAAGACGGTCTCTTCCACAGATATCATCGTCAAACTTTGCAATAAAGTCTTTCATACAGTCCAGACTTGCAACTGTTGCATCAGTAACAAAGAATCTTCTTGGACCTTTATCGTCACCAGGGTTAAAAACCGAAATTAAATCTGGCTGTCCCTGAATAAATGTAATCTGTGATTTGTCTGTTCCTGGATGAATTGAAGGATAGTTAATCTTGAAAGTGTTCTTACTCATAATCATACATAATAATGATTTGTTAGATTCTTAACAATAAGAGTAATTTTTCAAATTTAGTATTTATAATCCATCTGCTTAAGTTCTTCCAGATTCTTTTTTACCCGGTTGATTTCCCTTGTGCAGATTTTTTCGTAGTTAAGTTCCCCTGTAAAAATTCTTTCCCGTTCATCTTCCCAATTCTGACGGGCTTCAATAAACAGGAAACGGAACTTTGATTCATTTGCTTTTTCATACCAGACTTTTGCTTCTGTCCAGTAATAAAGGGCAGTTTCATAGCAGGCAAGAGTTTTTTCCAGATTACGCTGATATTCATCTTTGTATGGAGCATCATAAAAAAGAACTATTTTCTTGTCGTAGATACGGCCCATTCGCATATACTGTTCAATAATTTTAAGATTAATATGCATCTGGAAAAGATATCTGTATTTTTCCCACTGTTTTTCTGTTTCAACCTTAAAACCTAAAAACTGTGGATTACAATAATCGGCTTTTGCGGCTTTTTCCAGCCAGAAAATGTTTTCACTGCAATCATCCGGATACTGCTGGTAATGAGTGTGAAAAAGTTTATACCATTCTTCCTTGTAAATAACAGCATAAGCGTTACCTTTTGTAAGTGGAATAGAGAAGAATATTAATGCCAGTAAAATTGTTAAAATTGACCTTTTCACATTCTGATTATCGGAAAAAGTTATAAATCATTTAGAAATAATTTTTGGTGATAAAAGTTATTCAGAAAGTTTTGCTTTAATAAAAGCTGCAACTTCTTCAATTGATTTTGTTGCATCTACTCGAATAACTTTCATTCCAGATTCTGTATCTTTTTCGTATTCAGAAATTACTTCGTTGTATAAAGCAGCGGTTTTTTTCTGCATGTCAATTTTTTCGTAAATTTCTTTTTTTTCATTTCTGCTGTTTACACGGCCAAGAGAAATTTCAGGATCTATGTCAAAAAAGAAAAGATATTCCGGAAGAGGAAAAGGAGAATTTAAAAGTTTTGGAAGTTCTTTTCCACAGGATACAGACTGGTATGCCATGCTTGAAAAGAAGTATCGGTCGCTTACAACGGTTTTTCCTTCTGCCAGCATTTCCTGAACGCCACCTTTTCCGTAAATATGCTCACAACGGTCAGCTGCAAAAAGATAAGCGTTTGTTTTTTCATCTACATGAAATTCTCCGCCTAACATAGAGCGTAAAAATTTTCCTGTTGGGCCGGAAGTTGGTTCTGCAGTTGCAATATATTTTTCGGGATTACTTTCTACCAGTTTTTTTATCTGAGTAGAAGTTCCTGCACCGTCAATGCCTTCAAAAACAATAAAATTCTTTAAAATCATGCTTTAATTATAACGCAAAAAATTACAAAAAGCATCTTTCTCTGCAGTAATAAAGCAATCCAAATAAAAGTAAATTTATATGTAGAAAAATGACTATAATCATCGGTTTTTTTCTGTTATAATATTGTGATTAAAATTGGACTTATTGTCTTTTTTTAATTTTATAACTGGAAATATGAAGAAACTTTCTGTCGTTTCAACAATTTGTATTCTCATTTTCACCCTGTTCGTAGGCGTAACAGCAGCAATGGCGGGTCCATTGACTAATCGTCTGCGTCAGGGTATTGGTGATTCTGTACAGAAACTTTCAGACGAGCTTTCAAAAAATACGGGACTTTCTTTTTCTTATGAATCAATTTCTCCGTCAATTCTTACTGGTATTAATATCAACAATATTCAGCTTAACAATGAGAAAGGGGAAACTGTACTGGCAGTAAGAAAGACTCAGATTGATTACAAATTATTAGAAGTTATTAAAGGGAATTACACTGGATTTATCCGTGGAACTGTTGTTGATGGAGTAGAAATTCATGTAAGTAAATTACTGGATGCAGTAAGTCCTTTCATAAATCCAACAGAAAAAAAAGATACTGCCGAAGTTCCTTCGTTTGATTTGAATTCCATTACAGAATATTTTCCTGGAAATGTTTCTGTAAAAAATATTAATTTGCTTTATGAAGATGAAAACCTGAATGCTTTGGTTGCTGTAAAAAAGATTTCACTTTTCAGTTCAACTTCCCGTAAAAGTTTCGACTTCCAGTTTGACAGTTATGCCGAATTAAAAATTAAAGCTTTGGATATGAATGCTTCCTGTGTTCTTGGAGCAAACGGAACAATCTATACAAATCTTAATAACTCTTTTGTTTATTTTAATATTTCAGATTTGAATAATGGAATTTATAAGCTTAATAAAACAAACCTGATGGTTACTTATAATGACAATAAGTTTAATGTTCATACTATTCAGTCTATTTATCCATTGAATATCAATGCCTCCTATGATTTAAAAAGTGAACAGCTTACTGCAAACTTGAAGGCTGATAATCTTAATCCTATGTCTGTAATTTCAACAAATCAGAATAGTGAATTAATTAAGATTATTAAAAATTTCCGTGCAACTCTAGAAGCCGCTTTTGATTTTAATTTAAAAACAAATAAAATTTCCTACAGCACTTCAGGAAAAGTAAAAGTTCCAGATTCTCTGATTAAGGGTGGAGCAGTGGTTTCACTTAAATTGTCTGGTAATGATAAAAACTTAAATGTGCAGTCTCTTGCGGTAAATGGCAAACTTTGTGATGCAAATATGGATCTGCATCTTGATTATAAAACCTTGCAGTTATTCGGAAGTCTTCAGCTGGATAAATTTGTATTGCCAAATGGAAAAATTGTTTCTTCCGAATTGTATTTTGATCCTCTGTCTTCTGGTTTCCGAATTTTTGCTCCTGAAGTCTTAATTGGAAACCGTGCATTAACTGCTTTGCTGGTGAATATTCATCCTCAAAAAGAATCTGTGGATTTTGAAATGGAAATTTCGGATTACTCACGGTTTGATGCAGAAACTGCCGGTAAACTGGAGATTTCCGGCAGTTATCTTATGGAATCTAATTACATTCAGACAAATGTATCTGCTGCTAGTATTTATATTCAAAGCTTAGTTGAACTTATTGCAGAATTTACAGATAAAAATACATCAGCTTCAATAAAAGATATGAGTAATGCTCTAGAACCTTATGTGTTCTCATGTGATGCTTATTTATCCACCGATTTAAGTTCAATTTCTTATAATGTAACTAACCTGGTTGTTGCTGATACCAGTGCAGACAACCGTGTAATCTTCCTTTCTGTAAATGGTAATGAAGCTTCCGTTCAGTTGAATCGTTTTGATGCAGTTTATGATGCTTTTGCAGTAAATGCATCTGCTTCTCTGGATATAGATTATGATGAAAAAGAAGTTTTCTTTACTACAGATTTGAATGCCGGTTCGGTTCCATATCACTTTATGGGAACAATCAATTCTTCGGTTATTAAAGTAAACGGAGATTATGGAATCGATGCAGAACTTCGTCTGGCAAAAGGTTTGACTTTACAGAATCTTCAGAAATCAAAAAATTCTCAGATGGAAGGTTATGCAAATATTGGTAATCTGCCGATTGTTTTTGGCCCATATGCCATGATTATTTCTATGGATTCTCAGTTTAATTATACAAAAGAAATGGGGCCTGAAGTAATATTGAATTTCTTTGAAATTGAAGAAACCGATTCTGTAAGTTCTTTGAATCCAAAATTAGCATTTTCCGGTAGTGGAACAAAATATGGTGCTCAGCTTAATTCCGTTTCTTATTCCGATTCTTTCTCAAGTTTGCAGGGTGCGGCTGATGTAACTATAAACAGTACAGAAAATAGTTTTGATTCTTTAGGTGCTAATGTCAGATTAAAAAATATTCTTTCTGATGAGGAAATTGAACTTGATGTTTCTGTTTCTAATCCTGAAAATCTGCCTCTGACAATTGAAAATCTTAAAGAAAATATTTACATGAATATTTTTGCAGGTATAAATCATTTTAGTTTGAATAGATTTACCAGCGTAAAAAATAATAACAATGAAATTAGTGCAACCTTATCACTGTCTGGAACATATCTCCATCCATTTGCTACAGTAAATATTACAAATATGAATATGCTTATGGGAAATGATTTCCTTTCCGCATCAGGTTCTGCAACTCTTGAAGAAAAAGATGTTTCTGTAAATGAATTTTCTGTTTATATGAATGGTATGAACATTAATAACTTCTCCGGGGATTTTGCTTTAGATTCTCTTACTGGTGCCATGAAGTTTGATATTTCCATGGGAGATAATGCAATTAAAATGCCGGTAGAGCTTCAGATAACAGATACTTATGTACCGGAAGGAAAAGTATTACCTGAAAATATGGTAATAACCCTTTCGTCAAATAGAATTGAAGGTTCTGTTATTCAAAAGCCGGTAGGTTTCTCAATCACCGCATTATATACTCCTGGCGAAATTGACTTTTTCTCTTCCGAAAATATGGGACTTTATGGTACATATATGCTTTCTTCCGGAGAAATTTTTGCCTCACTTCACAGTGGAGAATTAGTCTCAGCCGAGGTTATGGGAACAATGAATGGAAACTCCGTTGCGCTGTTCTTAAACGATATTCACGGTGATGCAAAAGGAATTGCAGATTATTTTGATTTTAATGATATGGTTAAAATCGAAAAGGGTGAAATTACAGGCAATTTGTTCCTTGGAGGAAACTTTGATACACCGGAATTTGGCGGCGAAGTTGATTTACTTGATGTGATTATTGATTTACCAACTTTTGTTAGTGATAAAGTTACTGCAGATAAAATGGTTATTACGGCAGATGGTAATGAAATCTTCCTGCAGGATTCTGTTTTAAAAATCAAGAATGTAGAAAAACTTATTGCAGGAATGAAAATCAGTTTCAATAAGTGGATTTTGGATTCTATGAGTATTAATGCTGCAACTATAAAAAATCAGTCAATTCCACTTAAATATATTTCTCAGTGGGTAAATGTAACAGGTGATATTAACTGTGATCTTGCCTTGAATTTTGAAAACAATAACTGGGATATCAGGGGAAAGGTTTCTGGCGAAAAAATCGATGCAGTTTCAAGTCTTCAGGATGTTACAACCGGTACAACAGAAATGGCTCGTGTTAATAAATCAGCACCGGAAAATCTTTATGGAGTTACTACAGATATAGAAGTATTCCTGGGAACTCATGTAATGTTGAACTTTAATCCTCTGTTGCGCTGTATTCTTGCTCCAAATACAAAACTTGGACTTAAAATAGATTCAAATACTGGTACTTATCAGGTTGACGGTCAGGTAAACTTAAAGTCGGGAGATGTTGCTTATTTCAACCGAAGTTTCTATATCAAGAGCGGTAGTATTAAGTTTAATCCGGATGAAATCAGTAATCCTCAGATTACAATTCAGGCCGAAACTCGAGAACGGGATGATAAAAACCAGACAGTTAGAATTATTCTTTCTGCAGAAAATCAGTATGTTCAGAACTTTAATCCACGTTTTACTTCTGTTCCTGCTAAATCAGAAGCAGAAATTCGTTCCCTTTTGGGACAAATTGTACTTGCCGATTCAGACAGCTTCAGCGATCTTATTTTCTCTGCCGGTGACTATTATATCCAGTCTACTGTAATGCGTAGTATAGAAAACAAGTTGCGAGAAGTGCTGAATTTTGATATATTTTCAGTGCGTACTAATGTATTGCAGAATACCCTTAACCTGGGTGTATCTGGAAATTTAACGGGAGATTCAATTACTCTCGGTAACTTTCTGGACAATTCAACTGTTTATATAGGTAAGTATCTAGGAAGTGTATTGTATATAGATGCTATGATGCATCTTACACAGGATGGTAAAACTCTGAGTGGAATTAATAATTCCAACAGTTTACTTTTCCAGCCTGAGTTTGGTTTGGAATTGGAATTGCCGGTTGTAAATATACGATGGAGTATGGCGCCTGATATAAATGCCCTTATTAATCATCAGTATGTTCCTGCAAATTCACTGTCCCTGTCATGGAAATTCTCTTTCTAAACTAAGTAAAATTAATTGAATTGGGCTAATTAAAAAATGTACCCTTTTAGGAGTTATATATGAAACGTCGTTTTCTTTCAGTACTTTTTGTAACACTTGCAGTAGTTATTGGTGCATATGCGCAGGAAACTGAAAATGAAGACTGGTATTTGGGACAGCCAATTACCAAGGTAGAGTTTGAAGGCTTAAAGAAAGTTCATAAATCGGATTTAGCTGGTATTACAAACGATTGTATTGATGAATTATTTACAGAAGAAGTTTATCTTGATCTGGTAGATCGTCTTTTTGCTCTTGATTTATTTGATGAAATTGAACCATACGCAAAACATGATTCAAGAAATCGTAACAATGTAGTTCTTGTAATTAAGGTTGTTGAAAGTCCTGTAATTAACAAAATTTCTTTTGAAGGTAATAGAAAAATCCGTAATGGTGAACTTCGAGAATTAATAAAAACTAAAACTACAGATGTTTTTGTAGAAAGTAAAATTCTTCTTGATGAACGCCTGATTCGAGATCATTATCTCGAAAAAGGTTATTCAGATTCAAAAATCTCTCACAGAGTTGTAACAAATAATGATGGAATGGAAGTAATTTTCACAATTAATGAAGGTTTCAACACTGTAATTAAAGAAATTCATACATCTGGTAACTCTATTGTTTCAGAGAGAGTTCTTAAAGGTAAGCTTAAACTTAAGGAAATTGGTTTCTTGAAGGATGGTGCTTTCCAGAATACAACTCTTGAACAGGATAAAAGAACAATTCTTGCTTACTATTTAGAAAAAGGTTATGTAGATGCTGATATTGTTGATGTAAAAATCACAAAAGAATTTAATGAAGACAAAGAACGTCAGGAAATGACAATCAACTTCATTATTCAGGAAGGCTCTCAGTACAAATATTCTGGACTTCAGATTGTAGGAAATCAGATTTTTACTACAAAACAGTTGATTGAAAATATGAAGCTTAAAAAAGGTGATGTTTTCAACCAGATTAAGTTCGAAGAAGGACTTTCCGGAATTACTAATGTTTACTATGAAAACGGATACATGACAAATGAGTTCATTCCGATTCCAAATAAAGATACAGAAAATAAAACTATTGGTTATACATTAAACATTCGTGAAAATTCCAGAAGCCGTATTGAAAATATTATCATTAAAGGTAATTCAAAGACTAAGGATTATGTAATCCGCCGTGAAATTCCTCTTGAACCAGGCGATGTATTCTCCAGAGATAAAGTAATTAACGGTATGCGCAATCTTTACAACCTTCAGTACTTCTCAAATATTGTACCTGATGTTCAGAGTGGTTCTGAAGCAAACCTGGTTGATCTTGTTCTGTCTGTAGAAGAACAGTCTACAACAACTTTGAATTTTGGTATGACCTTCTCTGGTGTTACAGACCCTAACGAATGGCCAATTTCACTTTACTTTAGAATAGAAAATTCTAACGTGTTCGGCGAAGGTAAATCTCTGGCTGCTACAGTAAATGTTTCAAATATTGAACAGTCAATTGATTTGTCTTACGCACAGGGCTGGCTCTTTGGTCTTCCAATTTCTTACTCACAGACTTTGTCTTTCTCTCATGCAAGTTCATATGCAAGAATGAATATGTTCCTGCCTGATATGACTCTTGATCAGTATTATTATTATTTACGCTATAACAGCTGGAAAGCTTCTTTAAGTACAGGTTTTGGTCGCCGCTGGTCACCTGATTTTGCAATTCTTACTTTAAGTGGTGGTATTACAGATTCTATCACTAACTATATTTATGATGAAAATCTCTATACTCCAACTGATATTGGAACAACTTTGTTCTCTAACCGCTGGGGTATCTTGAATACTCTCTGGGGTGCCTTCTCAATGGATGGTCGTGATATTAATTTTGACCCTTCAAAAGGATGGTTCATCAGTGAAAAATTGGGCTGGAACGGTGTAATTCCTGGACTGGAAAGAGAATTCTTCCTCCGCAGTGAAACAATCGGTGAACTTTATGGCACTTTGTTTGATATTCCTGTTTCGGAAAGCTTCAATTTCAAAGGGGTACTTGCATTCCAGTCAAGCTTTATTGGTTTGTTCCCATTACCAGGAACTTCAATTAGTGAATCAAACCGCGTTTATATTGATGGTATTATTAATGGCCGTGGTTGGGATACAGTTTATCTTGATACAAATGGTAAAGGTCAGGCAATGTGGAGTAATAAACTTGAATTCCGTGTTCCTATTGTACCTGGTGTAGTAGGTGCAGACTTCTTCCATGATGCTGCAATTGTAAGACCTAATGTACAGGATATGTTTACAAACTTATCAATAGAGAATTTCTATTTCAGTTATGGTCCTGGAATCAGAATTCTTATGCAGCAGCTTCCTTTACACTTAATGTTCTGTTTTAAATATCAGATTATTGATGGAAAATACACATGGGCACCTGTTCCATTCCAGTTTATTTTGTCATTCAACTTAACAAATAAATAGATTTTGGAGATTAAAATATGAAGAAACTTAATAAATTATTTGCTTGTCTTATTGTTTTATTTACTGCTGGTGCTACAGCAGCTTTTGCACAGCAGATTACACGCTTTGGTGTAGTTGATACTTCAAAAGTTTATAGCGCATATTTCAGAACTTCTACAGCTGTTAGAAACTACGAAAAGAAACGCAGTGAATTTCAGGATGAAATTACAAGACTTACAGACGAACTTCGTTCTTTGCAGCAGAAAAAACTTGAATTTGAAAAGAATGAAAACAGTGCACAGGCTTTAAAAGTTGAAGCTGAAATTACAAAAAAGAAAGATTATCTTACTGAATATACAAATGCAAAAAATGTTGAATTGGAATCTATGAAGAAATCTTTGCAGACTTCTGATGAATTCTATAAAAAACTGTACAAAACTCTGGAAAAAATTGCAGAAAGTGGTGGTTACAGTATGATTTTAAGTCTTCAGGAATCTAACTCAATTCTCTGGTACAGTAATTCTGTTGATATTACTGATCAGGTAATTTCTGACTTAGGATTATAATTCCAATTACTAAAATGGCAGAAGAAGCAGCTCTCACACCGATGATGGTTCAATACCAGTCGGTGAAACAAAAATATCCACAGGAAGTAGTTTTTTTCAGACTTGGTGACTTCTACGAAATGTTCAATGAGGACGCAGTAGAAGTTTCTCGTCTTTTAAATTTGACTTTAACTCACCGTGCAAATCAGCCAATGTGTGGCATTCCTTACCATGCTGCAAAAATTTATATTGCCCGTCTTCTTCGTTTTGGTAAAAAAATTGTAATTTGTGAACAGGTTGGTGAAATCCCTAAAGGCGGAAAGGGAATTACTGAACGAAAGGTTGTAGAAATCATTACACCTGGAACTGCAGTAGAAGCAGAATATCTGGAAGGCAACAGAGCAAATTATCTTGCCGCTCTTTCTATTTCTAAAGGCCGTTGTGGTTTTGCTTTTATTGATGTAACAACTTCTTCGTTTAAGGCAACTTCATGGCCTGCAAATAAAATGTATGAGAATTTTCACAAAGAGTTGAATCGTTCAAATCCGCGAGAATTTCTTTTACCATTGTCTCTTAAAAATAATAATGATATTCAGTCAGTTTTAAGTGTTCATAATGAAATTGCAGTTTCTTATTATCCTGACTGGGATTTTTCTACTGAGCTTTCATGGAAAAAGCTTAATCAGCAATTCCAGACAGTTTCTTTAAAATCCTTTGGACTTACAGAAACTTCAGCAGAAGTAGCGCCTGCCGGTTTTCTTTTAGATTATCTTGATAAAACTACAAATACTAAATATCCACATATTAATTCCATTGACGTATATACAGATAATGAATTTTTGATGATGGATGATTCTTCCCGTAAAAATCTGGAAATTACAGTTAATATGAGGGATGGAACTTCTCTGTTTACTTTACTGGAATGTGTAGATTTTAGCAAAACTGCAATGGGAAGTCGTCTTTTACGAAACTGGCTTTTATTCCCATTAACAAATCTGGAACAGATTATAAATCGTCAAAACAGAATCAATTCATTTTTTAGCAACAGACAGTTGTTAGAAAAAACTCATAATGATTTGTCAAATATTCTGGATGTAGAACGTTTGGCTGGTCGTATTGCAATGGAAAAAGCTCATCCAAAAGATTTACAGGCTTTACGCTCAAGTCTGGAAGTTTGGATGAAAGTTAAAAATTATCTTAATGATCACGATTTTTCATTTGTTTCTTCTGATAATTCAATAAAAATTTGTGAATTAATTAATAACGCAATTCTGGAAGATCCATCTACTTCGTTAACAGATGGTGGAATTATTAAACAGGGTTGGTCTGCTGATTTGGATCACTGGCGTGATATTCATGATAATTTCAACAAAGTTTTAATGGAATATGAAGCAGAAGAACGTCAGAAAACTGGAATTTCTACATTAAGAATTAAATATACAAATGCTTTTGGTTATTTTATAGAAGTAAGTAAAGGAAAATTGTCTTCTGTTCCAACTCATTTTATTATGCGCCGTGCTTTGGTAAATGGAGACCGTTACACAACAGAAAAATTGCAGGCTTTGGAATTAGAGTTAAATGAATCTTCTACAAAAATTCTTGAATTAGAAAGAGATTTGTATCTGGAAGTTCGTTCAACTTTACAGCAGTATATTCCATATCTTTTACAATTAGCCGATGAAATTGCAAATACTGATGTAACTGCAGCTCTTGCTTATGCCGCACAGAAAAATCATTGGGTTTGTCCTCAAATGGAAGACTCTACTGTGTTTGAAATTGTAAATGGCCGCCATCCTGTAGTAGAAGCTCATATTCCAACTGGTGAATTTATTCCTAATGATTCATATATTAGTGCAGAAGAAGATGGAATTCCTGCTTTTGATTTAATTACTGGACCGAATATGGCGGGTAAAAGTACTTATCTTCGTCAAAATGCTTTAATTGCTTTACTTGCACAGACAGGTTCCTTTGTTCCTGCTGACAAAGCTCGTCTTGGAATTGTTGATAGAATTTTCTGTCGTGTTGGTGCTTCTGATAATCTTGCAAAGGGAGAATCTACTTTCCTTGTAGAAATGATGGAAACTGCAAATATTCTGCGTTCTGCAACTAGAAAATCTCTTGTAATTATGGATGAAGTTGGTCGTGGTACTTCTACTGAAGATGGTCTAGCAATCGCAAGAGCTGTTTCTGAATATCTTATTAATTCTGTTGGATGTAAAACTCTGTTTGCAACTCATTATCATGAATTAACAAGAATGGAACATGAGAACCTGAAAAAACTTTGTCTTGAAATATCAGAATCTAATGGTACGGTTATTTTTAAGCGTAAAGTAGTGGAAGGTGTTACTGAAAATTCTTATGGTATTCATGTTGCAAAACTTGCTGGAATTCCTGTAGAAGTAATTGATCGTGCAAATCAGATTCTTGCTCATATTCAGCAGTTGGCAGCAGATAAACCTGTACTTCCAGAAGAAAAAGAAATTCCTGTTCAAAAATTAAATACACCTACAACTCCTGGTTTATTCAGTGATGAAGAAATTATTATTTCAGAAATCCTCTCTACAGATACTGATAATATTACTCCAATGGATGCTCTTAAAACAATTTCCCGCTGGAAAAAAGAATTATCTGGAATGTAAAAAAAATTTTAAAAATTCGTCTCTAAAATTGCAGAAAATTCATCGTTTAAAGCCATTATATATATGTGAAAAAAATATGGTTTTGGCTTAAGTATTTAATAAAAATTCTTCTACGGTTTGTGTTTTCTGTTACGGAAGGGGGAAGAAGCTGCTGTATATGCGGCAAACCAACCTTTACTTCTCTGATATGTGAAGCCTGCCAGAATACTAAACTTTCTACAGAAGACTTTCTGACTTA
The DNA here is from genome assembly GCA_024402615.1 of Treponema sp. Classification (GTDB taxonomy): domain Bacteria; phylum Spirochaetota; class Spirochaetia; order Treponematales; family Treponemataceae; genus Treponema_D. Next base: position 15,733 of record JAKSTK010000013.1, on the reverse strand, counting down.
CTCTCGTTGTAAACATTGCGGTAAAATCCTTGTTTCTGAAAATGAAATTTGCATGCAGTGCCGTGAAGAAAAAATCCTAAATCATATTGATTTTCTCTATCCTTTATATTCCTACAGATTATGGAATAAAGAATTAATGTTTTTGTGGAAAACAAAAGGAGAGAGAAGTCTTTCACCAGTGTTTGCAAAGAAAATAAGTGAAGTTTTAAATCAACTTCATTTGGAAATAATTGTGCCTGTCCCTCCCAGACCTGGGAAAATTGCCGAAAAAGGCTGGGATCAGATAGATGAATTATGTCAATTTCTGCGGTTTGTTTATGATTTTAAGATTTGTAATTTGCTGGAACGAAAAACTCATCTGCAGCAAAAGCAGTTGGATCGTCAGGAAAGATTAAAATCAATTGGCAGTTCTTATGCTGTTCGGAATCCTAAAGAAATTTGCAGGATATTGAAAGATTTTAACGGAAAGGTTCCGGAGGAGGTTTGTTTATTGGATGATGTTTGTACCACTGGCGCGACTATAGAAAGTTGCGGGTCTTTGCTTAAGCAGTGTGGAGTAAAAAGGGTATTTGCCGTTACCTTGTTTTCGGTGGATTAACCGTTATTGTTGCAAATTTGGTATTTTCGGTTTATTATATAATATAATACGAAAGGAGTATTTTTATGGCAACCGAAGAACAGTACCAATTAGTAACATTCCAGCTTGGGGAAGAATTATATGGTGTAGACATTATGGATGTCAAAGAAATTGTTAGACTTCAGAATGTTCGAGTGATTCCTAATGCACCTTATTATGTAGAAGGAATTATTAATCTTCGTGGTGAAATTATTCCTATTATTGATTTGCACAAAAGATTTAGAATTGAGGCCCTGGCTAGTGATGAGTCAGATTTTGAAGGTGGATTTATTATTCTTAACATTGAAGGTAATAAAATGGGTATTATCATTGATAAAGTTGCCCGTGTTGTTACAGTTAAAGGTGAAGATGTAAAAGAACCTCCTCAGATGATTAGTGGCATTGGTTCTGAGTATATTGAAGGTGTAATACGCGAAGAAACAGGTTATCTTATTATGCTTAATATTAGAAAACTGTTTAACGCTAAAGAACTTCAGAAGATTATTGAAATGAAATAATCTAAAGATATATCTTGTATTCTATAAATTTATTTTAAAAGTAGCAGTTAATTAAATGATACCAACATACAGTACAACTATTCGAAGAAAAGAAATGGATGCGGTGTTAACATGCATGGTTGATGAAAAGATTGGCCCTGGTGAACTTAACACAAGATTAATCCAGCAGGCAAAAGAATTTATTGGATGCGATGGTGCAGTTGCTTTGCGCAGTCCAGCTATTGCCTTGAGATATGCTTTAAAGGCTTTGGGAGTATTAGGCTCTGAAGAACCTGTTAAAGTTATGATTTCGGCTCTTGCTCCTGCCTGGCAGTATAAATCTTTAATTGATCTTGGAATTGAACCATTGGTGTTAGATGTAGATGATGTTACTGGTTTGGTTACTGCAGAAATTGTATATGAAGGTATGAAGAACGGGGGTAGAGTTCTTTTGTTACATGAAACAGAAGGAATCCTTCCGGATTTTGAAGAAATAAAGAATACTGGTGTACAAATCATTGAAGATATTTCTCAGAGTGCAGGTGCTTCGGTGGCTGTGGTTGATGAGAATGGAAATGAAACAGGAAGAACAAAAGCCGGACTTTTTGGTGTTTTTTCAATTTTAGGTTTGGAAGAAAGAGATGTTTTGACAGCAGGTGGGGGAGCAATTCTTGTTGCTCCTGCACGTCGTGAATGGCTTGTTTTGAAGCATCATACTGATGAAGCACCTGTTACTGACTTATTGCCAGATATTAACTGCGCTTTGGCTTGGGTTCAAATTAAAGAGTTTGCTCGTAACGAAAAGACAAGAAAAGAAATATTCGGAATGTATCAGCATGCATGTATGGTTGGAAAACATAAAATGTTTGTACGCAATCTTGAAGAAGGTTCGACTGCTTGTAATTTTTCATTGATTTTGAATGGTTCGTTTAAGGATGTTAAACAGTACACTGCAAAAAAAGATGTAGAAATTCATCAGGCTTTTGAAAATTCTGTAATTGCGGCATTTGATGAATTGTCGGATAACTGTATTCATGCAAAGTCTTTGTTACTTAGAACAGTACATTTTCCTTTGTATCCTCGCTTGACACACGCAGAAACTGCAAAAATCGTAAAGGTATTAGGTACATTACCATAAGATGAATAAAGAGATTAAAAAAGTTACTATTATTGTTAATTTAAGCAAGAAAGAATCTATAAATCTTTCTAAAGAAATCCGCATTTATTTAATGCAATTAGGCATTGAGTCTGAATTATTAGACTTTGACGGATTTGGCGAAAATAAACCTATTACTAACTGTGATCTTGTTATTACATTGGGTGGTGATGGTACTGTTTTGTATGCTGCAAGAAATTGTGTTTCATACGATGTTCCTATTTTCCCAATTAATCTTGGACAATTTGGTTTTATGGCTCCAATTCAACAGAATGAATGGAAGGTTGAGCTGGATAATTACTTAAAGGGTAAAGCTCCTTTTCAGGAACGCTGTATTGTAGAAGCCTCTTTGTATAAAAACTCAAAACTTGTAAATAATTTTCTTGGATTGAATGATGTTGTTGTTAGTGCCAGAAATACGGCAAGAACACTCTCTATGGAAGTTTTTTATAATAACGACATGCTGTGTAAATTAAAGGCAGATGGTCTTATTGTGTGTACCCCAACAGGTTCGACAGCTTATTCCGCTTCTGCTGGAGGTCCAATTGTTGATCCTGTACTGGATGCTTTTATTCTTACACCAGTCAATTCATTTTCTCTTTCTTCAAGACCTATTGTTTTAAGTCCTGATGGAGAAATTTCTATTAATATTTTACCTTGTAGAACAGAAGCAATGGGAATGATTATTGACGGTCAGGAACCAATTCCTCTGGAAACAGGGGATGTGATTAAAATCAGAAGATTTGGCAAAAAAGCCAGATTAATCTGTTCAACTCAAAGTAAGTTTTATGATGCTTTGAGATCAAAGTTAAACTGGAGAGGAGAACCTTATGCTTGAAGAATTGATTATTAAAGATTTTGCTCTCATTGAAAATGATTATCTTGAATTTAATAAAGGCTTTACAGTTCTTTCTGGCGAAACTGGTGCCGGTAAATCTATTTTAATAGGTGCTTTATCTTTTCTTTTAGGTGGAAAAGCAGAAGTTCAGCAGATTCGTAGTGGTAAGCCGGAAGCAAGTGTTTCTGGAACTTTTTATTTAAATGATGCTGCTGCAAGTACTGTTAGAAAAGAATTACTGGAAAATCAGGAACCAGAAAATGCAAGAGAATGGCTTTATCATCATGGAATTGAAGTAGAAAATGACAGAGTTTTATTACGAAGATATATTCGTAATACGGGAAAATCTGGAGCATGGATTAATGATACTCCTGTAACCAGAACCGATTTGACTCAATTTTCTTCATTCCTTGTAGATATTCACGGACAGCATGAACATCAGTCTTTAATGAAAGTTGCAGAACATCGTAAGTTTTTAGACAGAAGCGCAGGAATTACTGCGGAAGTCGAAGAATTTACAAAAGTTTATGCTTTACTGGTAGCAAAAAGAAAACAGCTGGCCCAGTATTCTATGTCGGAAAGTGACAGATTGAGAAAGCTGGATATGGCTAATTTTGCAGTTCAGGAAATCTCTTCTTTGAAATTACAGAAAGATGAAGATTTACAACTGGAAGATGAAGAAAGCAGATTATCATCTTTTGAAAAGATTTATTCTGATACAGAAGAAACAGTTCAGATTTTGTCTGAAGCAGATTCTTCGGTATTAGATTTATTAAAACAGGTTCGAAAGAATTCTTCTCATATTGCAGAAATGGATAAATCTGTTTCTACACTGGATGAAAGACTTGAAGCTGCATTTTATGAGCTTTCTGATATTGCTGAAGAATTTGAGAGTTATAAACAAAAACTTGTATTTGATCCTGCAAGATTATCAGAAGTTCAGGACAGACTTTCGACAATTTATAATCTTAAGAAAAAATATGCATCTTCCGTAAATGCTCCACTTTCAGAAGTATTTGAATATTATGAGAAAGCTCAAGTATTTATTGACGAAAACAGTGATGGAAATAATATTAAAGATAAATTAACAGCAGAAATTAAAGTTCTTGAAAAAGATATTTTAAAGCGTGCTCAAATAATCACTGAAAAACGTAAAAATGCGGCAATAACTCTTAGTAAACAAATTGATGAAATTCTTCATACTTTGGGAATGCAGGCTCACTTTGAGGTAGGACTAACTGAAAAAGAAGGGTCTGAGGTTGAACAGAAATGTGGACCTTATGGTAAGGATGTTGTTGAATTTTTGATCAGTTCAAATCCGGGTAATCCTTTGCTGCCATTGGCTAAAATTGCTTCAGGTGGTGAATTATCTCGTGTTATGCTGGCATTAAAAACTGTATTTGCTCAGACAGATTGTGTTGATACTTTAATATTTGATGAGATTGATACTGGAATTGGTGGTGAGGTTGCAGTTGCCGTAGGTAAGCATCTTAAACTGTTAGCAAAAAAATCTCAGATATTTTGTATTACACACCTTGCAAGTATTGCAGTTTATGCCGATAATCAAATTAAGATTGAAAAAGCTGTTGAAGGTGGCATTACCTCTTCCAATGTTTATAATATTGAAGGTGAACAGAGAGTTGTAGAGATTGCTAGAATGCTTTCTGGTGATGCTGAAAATGAACAGTCTTTAGAGCATGCCCGCTCTATGCTGGCAAAATTTAGTGGAGTAGAATAATGGCCAAAATTTCCGAAGAAACAAGATTACATTTTAATGAAGTAATCCAGCCTTATAAGGATAAAATCAATTCTGTCCTCGAAAAAGAAAAGACCATGAAGAATGCTATGCACGATGGAGATATTGGAGTTGAATACAAAAAACTCTCCCTCTGTGAAGATATGATTTATGTTTCTACTTTATATATTGCTCAGAACAGTCTTTCAGTTAAATTAATGGATGTAAAGAATAACGATGCTTTAAATGATGCCCGTAAAATTCTTTATAAGGCTATTATTTATCTTGAAGAAGTTGTAACAAATAATATTGATATACCTTATTCTGATTTACTTCCTTATCATGAAAAAATTCAGAATCTTGCTATTCAGAAACGATATATTGTTATACGAAAATTAGGTCTTGCTATTAATATGCTTAAGGAAGATTTTGGTGATAACAGTAAGTGGAAATGGTCTTTTGTTGAATTGGAAGGTCGATTTGCTGCTGTTGCTAAAAATCTTATTGATATGAAAGCTGCTGCGAAAGATTACTTTGAACCTCGTTCAGAGAATTATGAAACAACGGTTTTGTATATTCGTTTGATTATTACATTATTGAATCAAGCTGCAATCAGTTATCGTGATAAATACGAATTGTCTACCCGCCGTATCGATGATATGCGTGATGGAATTAAGTATTTACTTGCTCTCCGTAAGATTTATATCTTACTGGGAAATTCTGAACAGGCCGAAGAAGTTAAGAAAAAGGCTGTTGTTTGGAAAGATAAGATGGATGCAGATCACAAAAAAGGTTTAAGTAACTAATTAGAATTTTTTTTATTGAATTCTCAGGATTAAAACCAGGAATAATACATGGAAAAGAGTCTCCCGTTAAAAATATTTGAAGGATTTTCTATTCAGAGATGGAATGACCTTGTGCGTCCTTTTGAAATGGTAGAAATGGATAAAGCCGGCGAAAGAATGGTTTTGGCTTATCTTATTGGAAAATATGAAGAGGCAAAAGGGAAAAAAATTGACTGGAACTGGATGATTTATGCATCAGTTTTTGATCTTTTACGAAAAATTGCTCTCTGTGATATTAAAGCACCTGTACAGCAGATGCTAAAAAAGGAATTTCCCAATGAATATTTGCGTCTTAATGAATGGGTTTTGAATCAGTATAGAGCATTAATTAAGGATGATTTTCTTTTTTCTAACTTTACAATTTATATAGGACAGAAGGCAGGCTCTTTTTCTATTCCTGAAGAACTAAAGCATACCGTTCATGTTTATAATGCAGCAGATAAATACGCCACAATTCGTGAACTTGAAATGCTGGAAGTTGTAAATGAAAAAGAGCGGTTTGCAAATATTGATAATGAATTAAGAACTGATATCCAGCCATATCTTGATCTGGAAGCTTTGCAGAAATTAATGACACGACAGAAGGAATTTGAATTCATTCTTAAAATTGAACAGCTTCGTTTTCAAACAAGATGGAATCAAACTCCTCGTGTACCAGAAACATCGGTTTTAGGGCATTGTTTCTTTGTTGCAGTAATGACTTTATTGTTAGGAAGAGAAACAAATCCGGATATGTGTGAAAGAAGAGTAATAAATAATTTCTTTAGTGCTTTATTTCACGATTTACCAGAAGCGGTAACAAGAGATATTATTTCTCCCGTAAAACAGGCTACTGATGATCTTCCAAATATTGTAAAAAAAATTGAGGATGAAATTGTAAATAAAGAACTTGTTCCATTGATGGATAAAAAATATCTGGACGAAATGCTGTTCTATACTTCTGATGAATTTTCAAACAGAATTATTGATTTGAACGGGAAGGTGAGAACTGTTACCTGGGAAGAATTAAACAAATCTTACAATAAAGATGAATTTAATCCGGTGGATGGAAGACTTGTACGTGTGTGCGATCATTTGTCGGCATTAATGGAAGCTGAAATCTCTATAAAGCATGGAATTACATCAACACATCTTACTGTTGGCCGAAATGGTTTATTACATCATTACAAGGAAAATGAAATAATTAATGGAGTAAATGTAAATAAATTATTTAATGAAATTGTTTCTTAATTTGTATTAATATTCGTTAATTTTTTACCGATAATTTAATTATGAAGTTAGCATTAAATAAGAATATTTTAGTAACATTTATCCTTTTTTCTTTATTAGCTTGTGGTTTATACGCAGATGTCAAATATACTGTTCAGAAAGGGGATACTTTATATTCAATCAGTAGAAAGTATCAGATTACAGTAGCCGAATTACGAGTTGCTAATAATCTTTCTGAAGCAGATGTAATAAAATCGGGACAGATTTTAGTAATTCCTACTGCAAATATCACTAATGCTGCAACACTCACTTCATCAACAACAGAAAAAACAAAGACAACAACCAGTTCAACAGAAACTTATGTTGTACAGAAAGGTGATACTCTTTATGGTATTGCAAGAAAATATGGTCTTTCTGTTTCTGATTTACTTACATTAAATAATCTTGATTCTTCGACTGTAATTAAAGTTGGACAGAAGTTGAAAGTTAAAAAAGGTTCTTCTACAGCTGCTGTGGCAAAACAAGAACCTGCTAAAACAAATACTACTACTTCAAAAACTGCAACAACTACAATTTCTCCTGCTGAAACCAAAACCCCAGATACAAGAACTTATGGCTCTACTATTAAAGCTGATTCTTCTGTAATCTGGCCAATTAAAAATCCTGTAGTAACTCAGGTAAAAGGCAAGGTTAGTGGTGTTCAGCTTTCTTCTGCAACAAACGAAACTGTAAACTGTATTAAAGAAGGTACAGTAATGTATGTTGGTGTTTACAGAGGATTTGGTCAGGTACTTTTTGTTCAGTCTCAGACAGGAATGATTTATGCTTATACAGGAATGGGGTCTGTTTCTGTAAAAAAAGGTGATTACGTAGTTTCAGGAACTGATTTAGGAACAACCGGTGTAGATTCAATTTCTGGAAAGTCGGGTATTACTTTTATGGTATTCCAGAATGGTCAGCCAATTGATCCAGCTACTGCACCACGCAACTAAAAAATATCATTTATTTTTGTTCACTATCTCTTAATAATCTCAGGAAAAGATTCATGCAGGTAACGGCATCGTCATAAGCACGGTGAGCGTTACCTGGATTTATTTCCAGCTGCTGTGCTAAAAATGCCAGATTGTGATGAGAAAAATCTTTATAAGTATTTCTTGAAAATTGAAGAGTATCAATAAACTTATTTCTTGGATTTAATAATCCGCTTTTTGTTATTTCTGAAGAAAGAAAATTAATATCAAATTGAGCATTATGTGCAATAAGAATTGTTCCGGTAATAAAATCAAGAAATTCTTTAAGTTTGGATTCTATAGGCGGGCATTCTGCTACCATTTCATTGGTGATGTGAGTAAGATTCTGAATGAAGGGTGTTATTATTTGATTAGGATTAAATAACTGACTGTAAGTATCAATTATTCCGTCTTTAGTAAATTTCACAGCACCGATTTCAATAATACGACCAGTTGCAGGAGTACAACTGGTCGTTTCTGTATCAAAGGCTGTAAAAATTGCTCCGGCATTGTAAAGTCGGAGCAGTTTGTTATAATCCCTAATTTTTTTATTTTGAGGCTGCATCAATGATTGACTGAATGTCAGAAGAAATACCATCACAGAGTTTAGCTGCTTTTTCTTTTGCTTCAGCAAACCATGCATCTGTACCATTTCCAGCAGGAACCATAGAGTTGATGTAGAACTTAATCTTAGGTTCTGTTCCAGAAGGACGAGCTGATACAATTGTTCCACTTTCAAGATAGAACTGGAGAACATTTGATTTTGGTAAATCTGGATCATTCATAAGATCACGAACTTTAACAACTTTTTCTCCACCAAGAGTTTTAGGAGCATTAGCACGCATAGAAGCCATCATAGCTTTCATTGTTTCGCCACCAGATGCACCTGGGAAGTTCTGTGAAATTGCACGGTCTTCGAAATATCCGAATTCTTTGTACATATCGTTCAAGTGATCAAGTAATGAAGTTCCCTGAGAACGCCAGTACAGAATCATTTCTGCACACATAGCAGCAGCAGAAACACCGTCCTTATCCATTACTTCTTTTTCTACTTTGTAACCATAAGATTCTTCAAGACCAAATACGTAGTTGAAAGAACCATCTTTTTCAAAGTCATCTTCAATTGCAGCAATCCATTTGAAACCTGTAAGACAATCTTTCATTGTAACATTGTATTTTTTACAAATGTAATCACCAAAAGGTGATGTTACGATTGAACGGATGATAGCTGGATTAGCAGGCATTTTACCAAGTTCAGTGCGAGTTCTGAGGATATAATCCATAAGAAGAGCACCCATCTGGTTACCAGAAAGAAGAACCCAGTTTCCATCCTTGTCTGGGAATGCAGTACCAAAACGGTCAGCATCTGGGTCTGTAGCCATAAGACCATCTGCATTTTCTTTTTTAGCAAGTTCTACGGCAAGTTTAAGAGCTGGTTTTTCTTCTGGATTTGGTTTTTCTACAGTTGGGAAGTTTCCATCTGGTTCACGCTGTTCTGGAACTGTAATGATATTAAGACCAAGATCACCAAGAACTTTTTCTACATGCATAGCTCCTGTTCCGTGAAGAGGTGTGTAAACGATGCGAACATCTTTTGCTTTTTCTTTGATTAATTCTGGACGGAAAAGCTGAGCTTTACACATTTCCCAGTATTTTTCATCGATTTCTTTATCGATAATGTTTAATTTTCCTGTAGCAATAGCTTCTACACGGGTCATTGTTTTTACTTCAGTAACTTTGTTTACTTCTTCAATGATTCCAACATCATGAGGTTCAATAACCTGCGCACCATTGTCCCAGTATGCTTTGTAACCGTTGTACATTCTAGGATTGTGAGAAGCAGTTACAACAACACCTGTCTGTGCTTTTAATTCACGAATTGCAAATGACAATTCAGGAGTTGGTCTTAAACCAGAGAAGAGATAAGCAGTAATTCCGTTAGCAGCAAAAATCAAAGCAGTTGCTTCGGCAAAAACATCTGAGTTAAGACGGCTGTCATAAGCAATAACAGCTTTGAGAGTTCCGGCTTTAGCTTCTTTTGGGAATGCTTTAATTACATAATTTGCTAAACCCTGTGTAGCCATGTTGATTTCAAGAGTATTCATACGGTTTGTACCACCGCCCATAATTCCTCTCAAACCACCAGTACCAAATTCCAAAGTCTGATAGAAACGATCTTCCAGTTCTTTGTAATCTTCTTTAGCAATAAGTTCTTCAACTTCTTTGCTGAAACGTTCGTCTTTTTCAGCTGCAATATATTCTTTTGCACGCTTTAAGATTTCTGCTTTATCCATATATAACTCCTGTTATTTGTATAACTATTTAAGTGTAAAAAGTATAAACGATTTTTTGAGTTTTTTAAAGTAAAATTAGGTTACTTATCTGCTTCTTTAAGCATTTGTGAAAGCCAGTCACACAGCCAGATTTCAAAATCAGGATTGTGACCTTTTACATCACACATAATACGGAAAACAGGTTCTGTACCGCTTCCACGCATCCACATAAAAGCAATTGGATTATTGTTTTTATCTTTCAGGATAATTTTTAATCCACCTTTACCAGATTTAGAATAATCATCGATATTTCGGGTTTCTTTTGTTCCGTTTGTAATTACTGCTTCATAATTAAAAATTGCATATTCTTTTGAGAGAAGAGCAGATTTTTTTTGCCATTCTTTTTCAAAAATTTTCTGGAAATTTGCTTTTAAAACGCTGTGGTCTGTAGTATTAATTTTCAGTAAGGCACGTGCTTCTGAAACTCCTGTAGTTGTATAAACCGGAAGTGTTGAAAGTACGTCGGAAAGGGTAAAATCTGCTTTATATTCAATTCCGGCTTTTTCACACCAGATTTTATATAAGGTTCCGTCTGTCATTTTAAGAAGTTTAATAATTGCAAAAACGGTATTTAAAGGATCACGAACTGCAGAAGGGTAAGTGATTGTACCGCCGTTGGAACCTTCACCTAAAATACGAACAGTATAACCTTCCGCACGTTTTTCTCGTGCCAGATTTACAACGTTTGCTTCACCAACTTCTGCACGAAAAACTTTTGCTCCAAGTTTTGCAGCAAGTTCTTCGATTCTCATTGAAGTAGGACAATTTACAGCAACGGCAGGTTTAAAGTCTGGTTCTCCTGAATGACGCCAGATAGAGTAGGTAAGTTCTGCTAATACGGAAAGACTAAAAACTTCCTGAGCTTTTAAAACTACAGCTTTATTTTCTTTTTCATCCCAGTAAACAATATTTCCCCGGTCACCATCACAGTCCGGCATATAACCAAGCTTTACTTCCTTATGACCTGCAGCCTGGAGACGTTCCATTTCTGCAGCAACATGTACAAGATTTTCTGCTTCTGGAATAATTTCATGAACAATTTCTTTGTCATTGATAGAGAAAAAATTGATTTGATTTTCAGCAAAAAATTCTTTATCAATACAACTGGAACGAGAACTACCATTAAAATCACATACAACCCCGATTGGATTTTCTTTAAGGGTAAACTGAAGCATATCAAAAAAATCTTTTTGATGATCTTTGTTGCTGGAATCTGTTATTGTTTCATTAATGAATTCTTTATAAGCTTTTAATGCATTAAATTTTGCATTGTCTTTTGTTTTATAAACAGTATTGATGCTTTCCATAGAAGCGGAATAAGCAGTCTCTAAGGCATTTCTTACAAAAGAATCATCCGCAATTTGTTTTTTTAATTCTTCTACAAGCTTTGCATTTTCGGTTCCGTTTAAAACTCCGCCGTCATTAGTTCCAAATTTAATTCCATTATGACCAACAGGATTATGGCTGGCAGAAATGTATACAAATCCATCTAATTTACGGGCATAAGCCATAATTTCTGGCGCAGAAGTAACTCCAGAGAACTGAAGAATAGCTCCTTTTTTTACAAGAGCATGAATCATTGCATCGGCAATAGCAGGACCTGTTGGTCTGGTATCATAACCTAAAGCAATAACAGGATTTTTTTGATTTGTAAGTTTTGAAAGATAGTCGAAGAAAACATTTGCCGCAATTACAGAAAGGGCTTTATCATCCTCACTAATAAGATTTGTTTTATCCTGTTCATTGTTAGAAACAGCAAAAACTTTTCTCCAGCCAGAAGCGGAAAGAATCATGTTTGTATTCATAAAAGTCCTCCCAGTTTATAAATACGGTTACAAATTCAATAATTTTTTTGCATTTAGATAAAGAATCTTTTCTTTTTCTTCCTGTGTAAAATTAAGCTTATTAAATCTTTCTAGTTCTTCTTTATGATTCCACATTGGGTAATCTGTACCAAAAAGTACTTTATCTATTCCGTGATTTCTAATTATTTCTTCAGCCTTTTCTGGTGACAAAAAATCAAGACTTGAAGAAGAATCAAAATATACATCCTGACCAACAAGATATTTTTCTGATTCGTTCCATTCAGACCAGCCACCAAGATGTGCACAAATCATAATTAAATCAGGATGTTTTTTATGTACATTTAAAAGCCGTTTTGGACCAGAAAAATCAAAACGAGTATCTCCGGCATGGAATAAAACCGGAAGCTTTAATTCGGCAATTTTGTTGTAAATAGGATCAAGTAAATCTGAATCAGCTTCAATTTTCTGAAAATCTGGATGAAGTTTTATTCCCTTTAATCCTGCTTCTTTTATGCGCTCAAGTTCAGCAGCATAATTTTCATATGCCTGATGAATTGTACCAAAACCTACAAATTCCGGATGATTTTTAATTTCTGAAATAATAAAATTATTAATTGATTCAACCTGTTCTGGTTTTGTTGCAGTGGAATGAACAATATATTTTGTTACTCCAATTTCCTTGCCATTCTGTAAAAGTAAATCAATGCTGCCGTTGTACTTTACTCCAAGATCATAAAATTTACTGATATTGGCTGAGGCTTTTTCTGCAATTTTTTCTGGAAAAATATGAGCATGAAAATCAATAATCATTATATTAAACCTAGTGAATGGAAATCTGATAGCTGACGGTTTTTACATTTCCAAGGAAATCTTCGGCATAAATACCAAGTGTGGATTTTCCCGGAGTAAACATTGCTTCTCCAATTAACTGAAGATCATCTCTGGAATAAATATCATTGGAATAATATTTTTTCTTTCCGGAAACATAAATCTTATTTGCATCTAATCCAATAGTATCATATTGAAGGCTGTCAACAATAACACCGTTCAGTGTAATTGAGGTTTTGTATGGAGAAGTGTTTTTATTCTTTTTTGCGTAAACCTTGTAATTGCCTGAAGAAAAAGATTTTACAGATTTTAATTCAAGTAAATCGCCATTTTTGTTTTCTACAACAATATTTGCAAGAAGAAGATTAATTTCTGTGTTAATTCTTGTCATAAGAATTTTTGGATTGATTGCTGTATTTTTGCTGACATCAATAACCTGAAATTCTACGGAGCCTTGATCTTTATTCCAGCCGGAAGCACCACAGTCGGCAATTGGATCACCTTTGTTAAAATTAATTTTTCTTTTGATGTTTGAGTACAATGTGTCTTTATCAAGATTTCCGTAAACAGTAAGCATCTGGTCGTTATGGGCAAGAATCATAGAGTTTCCAAGAGAAGTTGTGAAAAGGGAAGTGTCATCAGATTCTTCAATCATAGAGATTAAAAGAGTTCCATTTTCCGAAGCTTTTGTTGGCTCTGGTTCAGAAAAAATGATGGAAGTACTGATAATTCCACCTCGTTCCTGCCCGAAATTGGAATTAATAAGATTTGCATTGAAATTTTCAATTGGCCAGTCAAAAGCCGCGATATTAAAAAGAATAAGTGAAAAATAACTGATAATAGATATAAATTTCTTCATAAATAATCACCTTTACTATTCTCTGTGAAGAGAAATTTTGGAAATAGAGGAATCTTTACCAATGTAGAAATCATTATTCAAAGTTCTGATAAAGGCGGTTTCTGCTTCAAAGGTAAACTGGCCGATTAATGTATCTGTATTTTCAAGAATGAAAACTGTATATTCCTGTTCATTTTTTCCAAGAGCAAGAATAAGGTTGTCTGTTTCTTCGATTGAAAGAACTTTTACATCAAATGGTTTAAGAGGTTTATTTGTAGGATTACAGATATTAAAATTTCTGTTTTCTTTTGTATTAATATCATAAATACCTAAATGTGCTTCATAGTTATAAATGATTTTTGTATCGTTTTTACAGAATTGTACGATTGTTGGTCTGTATAATTCTGAAGAAAGGAAATCATGATAGATAATTTTTGGCTGATTGTTTTCTCGTTTAGAAAGAACAAAGCGCTGACGGTTATGACCAGAAATTGAGGCTATATACTGACCATCTTCTGAAATATCAAGTCCAAGAATTACAGGATAATCACTTCCACCTGGAGCATAACTTAAATCAATCTGTCCGTTAGAATTATTGATTACATTGATAATTCCGTTTGCATAACCAACAGCAGTATATTTCTTTTTTGAACTGAAAGCTGTAATTGGAATTGTGTTTTCTACTGACCAGAGAGTTTTTCCAGTATTATCTGCCATTACAAATGAGTTTCCGCCTGGCTCAAAAACATAAATTCTGTCTTCATAAAAACGAGGGAAACCTGGGGCTTCAAGAATGCCTTTTTCGTTTCCAAAATTATCATAGAAAGTAATAGGTTTTCCGTCTGTTGAATAGGGTGCAAAGTAATAATCAGAAATTGCGGCTTTAGAAGGAAATGATTTGAAATAGGAAATATCACCATCATCGGTGAAGTAACCCATTGCTTGTCCTAATTTAAAATAGGCTTGATTTTCTGTATTTACAATATTTTTGATAGTTGGATTGTTGATATTAATTTTCCATTCAGGATTATATTTATAATCTTTTCCTAAAGGTTTTACTGCAAGAATTACATATATTAAAATAAAAATGAAAGTCAGAATTATAACTAATGGAATATATTTTTTAGATTTCATATCTATATTTTAGCTTGTAAACCCATAAAATTCAATTATAAATACTGTTATAAGAGTTCTGGAAAAGAATAAACTTGACAAGAAATGGTAAAATATGCAAAATATTCTAAGGATTTCAAACAAAAAGTAATAACTTTTATACGAAGGTGAAAAATGAACGCCGATATTCTTACAATTGAAGAAGTTGCAAAATATTTACGAGTTTCTGATCGTACAGTTTATGACTGGGCTCAGAAAGGTGAGATTCCAGCTGGTAAAATTGGAACTGTATGGCGTTTCAAAAAAGCTGATGTTGAAAACTGGGTAAACGCAAAATTATCTGCCAGTTCATTAAAAGAACAGGAAACTGATATTCAGGTTAAAAACATTCTTTCTCCTGACCGTGTAATCTTTATTAATCAGGCTTCAAAACATGATGCTCTCGTTCAGCTTTCTGAAGTTCTTGCTAAAGCTCCACAGGTAAAAAATGGTGCTGAACTTACAGCTGAAATCTTAAAGCGTGAAGAATTAATGTCTACTGCTATTGGTCGTGGAATTGCTATTCCTCATGTAAGACTTGCTTCTATTACAGATTTAGTAATGGCTGTTGGTGTATGTAAAACTCCATTAACTGATTTTGAACCAATTGATGACGAACCTGTTAGTCTTTTGTTTATGATTGGTGCTGCATATAATCAGCATTCTTATTACTTAAAGACAATTTCTCACTTCAGTGGAAAATTAAAAGATACAGATTTAAGAGAAAAAATGCTGAATGCTGCAACCGAAGCAGAAGTTTACGATTATCTTATTAAAAAATAAATCTTTAAAATAACAAAAAAGCTGAATAGTAATATGAAGTGCACCCCTAAAGTTGGACAAATAAAGTTCAATTTTAGGAGGTGCATTT
>JAKSTK010000129.1 GCA_024402615.1 Treponema sp. | reverse complement strand
AATGTTGTAAGAGTAGAATTCAATCATCCTATTCGAAACAACACAAATGAAATTAATAATGCAATTGCCTCTATTACAAATAGTGCAGGTGCTTTTGAAGGAATTTATAAAGACCCTGATTGTCAGACTAAATATGGAAATGAAGATGTATTAGCAAGAGATGATGCAACTAATTATTTCTATTTCTATATAAAATCGAATAATTCATGGAATACAGATGCAACTGGTACTAGCGAAGGAACTTCAAATTCAACCGACAGAAGTGGAAATCATAAATCTGTAACACCATTCATTGATTATCAATCAAACATTAATGCTTTGGTAAATGTCTGGGGAAAACGCCTTACATCTGATGCTGATGGAAACGGTGGTAGTAGTTCTAAACGAACAATTGTACTTGATCGCACAGGTCCTGTTTTATATTCTGTTCGCACTGGACAGGAAAATCATACTGTTTATGACAGTTCAATTGGTGCAGATTCTCAGCCTGATTATGATGCTCATAATTTTATAGAATTCCGTTATTCTGAACCTGTAAATTTTGGGGACAGTTCTCTTGGTGATGGTTCATCTACAGATTCTGTGAATACATTTGATAATAGCGATTTATCTTCAAGAATCTGGCTTCCAGCTAAGGCTTCTGCTGCTGATTCTGTGAATATTCGAGTTAGGGATAGTTTTGGAGCGGTAACTGGTAATCTTACTGCAACTACTGATTTATCAATTGCAGGGCTTGGAATTATTAAGAATGGTAAGCTTCATACTGGTTCAAATGGCAATGATGATAAATATGTTAATTCATTGTACAGAATCGATCCTTATACATTACGAATTTCGATTGCTGGTTATACAGAAGGAACTGTAACTGACCGTGATAATAATATTTATAAAAACTGGATTGGTTATATTGAAAATGCAGTGCTTCCTTCTGGTGTTGTTTCTATGCCAGGCGATGTAAACTCTATGGTAACTGACTGTGCCGTTGATTCTGATGGAAATAGTGTTGTTTATAATCCTCAGGAAAAATACAGTCAAAATCAATATTCACCAAGCGTAAACAATTCTGCAGAAGGAATTTACGGAAACTGGGATTTGTCTGAACCTGTTTTTGCGCCTTTAAGAACTATTGCGGGGCAAACTGGTAATTCTGATGATTGGATTAATTATGTAAATGCGCCTTATTATGAAGCGGTTGGTAATACAGTAGGAGCTGGTTCAACTTTACAAAAGATTGAATTCCACTTCTTTGATAATACTCCTGATTTTGCAAATGATGGATTTGCATGGCTTAGTCAGAAGGGGTGGGTAAAGAATATAAGTAAATCTAAGGATTTATTCATTGATTACTCTTATTGTGCTGATGCATTTGGAGGTTCCCGCCCATTTACTTCAACTGAAAATGATGTAAACAGAACTGCTGGAGGTTTGCGATTCTCTACAGTATCTCAGGTTAGTCCTGCATTTAAATATATTGTTTCTCAGGCTGATGGAGTTGAACCAAACACTGCTTTTGCAACAGGTCCTGATTCAATTTATCCAGGTGCAAAGGCGCCATTGTTTACTGGCTCAGCAGATTTAAGACGACCTGCAGATGATCCTGATGGATTGTATTTTGGTATTCAGCTTCCTGATAGAACTATGGCTTTGGATCGTTCCTTCACAGTTTCTTATGATGAAACTGCTGGTTTTATAACTGATTTGGCAGGAAACCGTTTACGAAGTAAAAAGATTAAAACAATAGACCGAACACCTCCTTCTTATGACTTTATGCTGGCTCCATTGAATCAGAATAAGCTTTATATGGTGTTTGTAAAATCATTGGTTACAAATGTTAATGATTTGAAATACAGCGATGCAAATGGTGATAAGATGGATATTTCAGAAGCTTACGAAAAGCTTATTCCTAAGTGTTTTGAATTATTTACAATGGATGCTTCTGGACAGTTTATTCCATCTGCAGAATTAGCAATTGATTATTCTGTTCCTGCTAAAATTGAAACAATTGAAAGTAATCTCAATCATCAGATTTTTACAGTTTTAAGTTTGCAATTGACCAAAGATGTAACACTTAAAAATCTTGAAGAAACTTATATCCGCTTAAAAATCCCGGATGGTTATGGAAATTCCCAGGATCCAGTAACAGGTTTGGATGATTCTAAAGTTACATTTATTCAGGATGAAATTGGTAACTACATGCAGCAGTTCACGGCGCATAGTCTTTCTGATTTTGCTGTTGGAGTTATGAATCCTTTGTATGCTTATGATGAAGAAATGGAAGTTGATGGTCTGCCAATTATGGATGGAGTTTACCAGGAAGGTAGTTGGGCAGTTCATGATTGGGAAAAAGACCAGATGAATTATGGAACATTACCAGCAGAACATCCTTACAAAATTGTAGCAGATATTGATACTGGTTCCGTAGAAAATGATTGTAAAACTTCTGGCGTAAGAATATTCCTTTCGGCAACTTCACCAGAAAATGCAGTGTCTAAACAGATTAACTCGGACTTGAATCTTGATTTGCGAATCTGGTTACCTGAACTTACAAATGGAAAACTCTTATTTATGGCTCAGGAAAATACTCCTTTAAGTGAATATGCCAGTGCAGATTCTAAAATTCTTGATGCTGATACTGCATTAAACCGTTTAAGTTTTGATATTTCAAAAGAGATTTCGCAGAAATGGACTGGTGGTCAGCAGGTAAGTTTCTTGTTTGGATTAACAGATTCAAACAACGAACTTATTAGAGTTTACACATCTCCACATTATGATGTTGCTAACGATAAGTACAATCTTCGCCTAAGTACGGCAACTCCTCTTTATGTAGTTCGCCAGCTGGTTCCAGAGGATTTCCTGTCGCTTGATTTATGGTCATTTAGAATTAAAACTCAGCTTAGTCAGCGTGGTGGAGCAACAGTTTTGAACAATGTAATTAATGCAACTGCAGGTGAAAAAGCTGTTGTAAAAGTTGATCTTGCAAAAGAAGGTCGCTTGAATATATTTGTTATGACTCTTGATGGCAACATTGTGCAATATTTGAACAGGGGACAGACCTCTAAAGGTGAACATTATTACACCTGGGATGGAACAAACCGAAATGGCGATTTTGTTGCCAGAGGAATGTATTTTGTTCGTATCGTTGGTGACGGTATTGATGAAACCCGAAAGATTATGGTTGTAAAAGAATAAACTTTATGAGAAAAAAGGTCTTGGTAAAACGGTTTACTGAGACCTTTTTCTATTGAGGTTATTTTATAAATGACTTATACTTTTAGTCAGGTATGAGTGAAGAAAATAGAATCAGTACCAGATATTCAGAAATAGGACGAGTCACAGCTCCAGAACTTTGTGCTCTTCCAGGAATTCTCGATAACATAAGTGCGACAGGATGTAAGATTCATTTTCCAGTTTCTGTTGTTGTTGATTTAGAAGCTGAATATATGATTAAGATTCAATTGACTCGCTCTCCAGAAGAACCACCTTTACAATTAATGTGCAAGCCTATGTGGGTTTCCGAAAATAAAGGTGCAACTTCTATAGGTTTAAGTATTTTATATTCACCAGATGATGCCCGCTTAAGAGATTTTATTTCTTATCTTGAAGAAATAAATGATGATGACGATCTTCCAGATTTAGTATAAGCAGTATTTTTAGTTTTATTACAAATGAGTACATCAATTCAACAGCTTAAGGGAATTGCGTTTCTTGCTTTTCCAGAACAATCAGAATTATTAATATCAGAATTAAGAAACCGTTTTGGTTTTATGGAATCTCCTGCAGAACGATACGGTGAATTAATTTATTTTGAAGATAAACAGCAGTTTTTGAATGCTTCTAAAAATGAATATCCATATTGGGCAAGAACTGTAATGATAGAGCCATTTATGCTTAATTTTGATTCAATTGGTGAGGCTGCCGGTGAATTAAAGAAAATTCAGAGAAACTGGGCACCTTATCAGTTTACTTGTTTTAGACGGGCTCAGTTGATTCAGGAAAAACTTCCTTATATAAATCTTAAAGACAGAAAATTTCCTGTTACAATTCCTCAGTCGGCAATGGGACTTTATACTCTTTTAGATGAACACAAGCTTATTGCTTCTGCTGTAACAAATTCCTGTTTACCTGCGGGTACTTTGCGCTTTGTTGAAGATCATGAAAACCCACCAAGCCGCGCTTATTTAAAAATTCAGGAAAGTCTTACTTTGGCAAATCACTTTTTTGGC
>JAKSTK010000128.1 GCA_024402615.1 Treponema sp. | reverse complement strand
TGTTTTCAATTATTGGTACATGTGCTTTGGCGGTGGTAATCGTTCTTTCGGTTTTGATTATTTGCGGTTTGCCACTTGGAGAATTTACTATGGGTGGCAAGTATAAGGTCTATCCTGTGAACTTAAGATTCATTCTTGTTTCCCAGCTCATAGTTCAGATTTTCTTTGTGATTATTCTTTTGCAGATGGGCGGATTTATAGGTCTTTGGTTTTCTGCAAAAGTAACTAAGATTATTGGAATTGTGCTGGCAGTTTATCTTTCCTTGAATACTTTTATGAATGCCTTTTCAAAAAGCAAGAAGGAACGTTACGTTATGACTCCCCTTTCCACCATTACTGCAGTTTGTTTTTGGGTAGCAGCTTTAGGAATGTAAACTATGGTAGATAAAGTTCAGATGATAGGTACGGCATTTTTGCCAGTTGATAGAGAAAATAAAAAAATCCTTGTTTCTAAGCGCAGTATGAATAAAAAGTATTTCCCAGGTTTTTGGGAAGTGCTGGGTGGAAATCTTGAGTTCGGTGAAGATTTTAAGGACTGCGTAATTCGTGAAGTAAAAGAGGAAGTTAATTGTGACATTATGGGATTGGAACATCTTCATTCCCGGGTAATGTATCTGAATGATTTGATGTACATTACTGCCGCATATTACGGTGAGTTGTGTGATGAGCCGGTTTTTAATAAGGATGAGATTTCTGAAATCAGATGGATTGGCGAAGATGAACTTGGGGATTTTGAATTCTGTCCTGGGGACGTGGAATTGCTGAAGCTTGGATTTGAGAAGATTTAATCATACTAACTGTAGTCTTTCTTCTACATCTCTAATTAATTTGAAATGTTTATCTTTGGTACAGATCGAACAATTAAACTTAAGTGCAAGATAAGAAATGATTGCATCCTGAACGGGAACAATAAGGCCTGAATCTCGCAGTTTTGCTATGAAAAGTCCTATTTGTTTCCAGTCATCTTCTTCCATAGGAAGGGAATCTACTGAGTTTACGAATAATTCTATGGCTTTTTCTTCCCGCGATTTACCAGCTGGTGTGTTTTTAATTCCGCGGTAAAGTTCAGTTATTACAATCCCACAGAGAACAACTGAATCCTGCTGTAAAAGTTCCCAATGAGAATCTTCCTGGTTATTAATCATGTCTATTACAATGTTGGTGTCCAGGAGAATCATATAAGGCTGGCACCTCGCAGTTCGTCTATGTAAGTTGGATCTATTTGAACGTCTCCCACTTGTGAGAAGAAATCTTCTTTATTGAATGTAGTGGATTTTTTGAAATTGCCATCAACAAAGCCCGGAGATTTTTGCAATGAAGCAATTTGGTTTTGTAAACTTACTATTGTGTTTTGCAATTCAGATAACATTTTTGCAAATTGAGACATTATGTCTGGTGAGTTGAAAGATTCCTTTGAATGAAAAAAAATGCCGTAAGCTGGAGTAGGGCTTGACACCTCGTATTCTTTATGATGGCCATAAGTATACGAAAATGAGCTGTTTTCTGTACTTAATTCATTGTCTATTAGAGTTTTGTAGGAAACCTTGTAGATTTTTGCCAGTTTGCGGACAATTTCTACAGGAGGCTCAACTTCCCCAGATTCATATTTTAGATATGAAATGCGGGATACTCCAAGGATTTTGGCCAGCAAGTCTTGAGAATAACGATTGTCTGTTCTAAGTTTTTTTAAGGTTTCTTTCATGTTTTTAAATTAGTGTAGGAAATATTTATAGTCAAGAAAAATATATAAAAAATGATAATAAAAATATACATTAAAGTATAAGTTTATTGATTTATACGTGATGATATAGGAGAATTAGATTATGGCAAAAGTTTATATGATGTGTGGAAAAATCTGCAGTGGGAAATCTACTCATGCAGCGGAACTTAGAAAACTGCATAAGGCGGTGGTGCTTTCGGTGGATGAAATTACCCTGGCTTTGTTTGGGCAGGATGCAGGCGACAAGCTGGATGATTATGTGGCCAGGGCTGAAAAGTATCTGTATGAAAAATCGGTAGAAATTATTGAAAGTGGAATCAATGTAATTTTGGACTGGGGCTTTTGGACTAAGCGGGAACGGAATGAGGCCCGGGAATTTTATGCTTCAAAAAATGTGGAATGCGAATTTTATTATATAGATATTCCTGATGAGGAATGGTACCGCCGTCTGGATAAACGGAATAAGGCTGTTATGGAAAATAAAACTTCGGCTTATTATGTGGATGAAGGGCTGGCAGAAAAGTTTAAGCAGCTTTTTGAAATCCCTGACAGAAGTGAAATTGATGTGTGGATAAACTAGAGGTGATTTTATGATTTATGATATTACGCAACCACTTTTTGAATGTGAAGTTTTTCCTGGAGATCCAAAGCCGGAAAAGAAGGTGATGCTAAAAATTGAAAATGGGGATGTTTGTAATCTAACTGCGTTTTCTATGTGTGCTCACAACGGAACACATGTAGATGCTCCTTATCATTTTTATAAAGACGGTAAAGGAATTGATGAGGTTTCTTTGGATAAGTTTATTGGAAAGGCTTTTGTTGCGGAACATAATGGAGAAGTAACTGAATCTGATGCAAGGGATATTTTGAATCGCGGAAAGGCTCTTGGCGCTGAAAAGAAAATTCTTATAAAGGGAAAGGCTGTTGTTTCTCTTGAAGCCGCTAAAGTGTTTGCAGAAGCGGGCGTTGATCTTGTAGGAAACGAAAGTCAGACTGTTGGTCCGGAAGACGCTCCAATGCAGGTTCATCTTGTTTTACTTGGTGCAGAAGTTGTTTTGCTGGAAGGAATCCGTCTTGAGAAAGTTCCGGAAGGTGCTTACATGTTAAATTGTGCGCCTTTAAATCTTTCTGGTTGTGATGGAGCTCCTTGTAGAGCGGTGCTTGTTTCTTTGGAGTAATTTCAATTAAACAGAGACTATTTATCTTTTAACCAAAGAAATGTTCCTGTATATAATTTTTAGAAGTTTTATGAAAAAGTTGAATTACAGAATGATTGTTTTGCCTTTGATTCTAATTCTCGTTTTAGTTCTGGTTATCCTTGGAATCATAAGTTTTTTTGCTGTGAAGAAAGAAGCTGATATCAGATTTTCCGGATACGAAAATAAAACGCAAAGTATAAATACTAAGTATGGCAAAATCAGTTTTATTGATGAAGGAAATGGAGTGCCGGTTTTAAGTTGTCATGGAATTTGTGGCGGATATGATCAGGCTTATGATACACCAGAAGAATATCGAGATAAAATTCGTTTGGTTGCTCCTTCAAGGTTTGGATATCCTGGCAGTGATTTACTGGAAAATGCAACCGTGGAAATGCAAGTGGAAGCTTTTATTGAATTGCTGGATTTTCTTGATCTTGAAAAAGTTTATCTTCTGGCGACTTCGGCAGGTTCCACTGTTGCTTATAAATTTGCTTTGATGCATCCAGAAAGAACTTCAGGGCTTATTTTGTATTGCTCAGGATTTCCTGCAACGGAACCTTCTAAAAAGGAACTAAAATACGCAGGACCTCCATCAGCTTTTTGTCACGATTTTACAATGTGGCTTATTAGTCCTTTGTTTAAGCCTCTTATGGGAATGGAAAAGGAAACTTTAAAATCAATCATCCCTATGAAAGACAGAAAGGCAGGCATTATTTTTGACGGAAAAATTACAAACACCGTAATGGTAAACAATTATCAGGATTATGATTTATCAAAATTGAGTGTTCCTGTTTTAATTATTCATGCAAAGGATGATAAACTAGCTAATTTTAAAACTGTAGAGCCTTGGCTTTCTAAAATCAAAGATTGTACCTTTGTTCCATTGGAAGGTGGTGGACATTTGATGACTGGTAGCGGAAGCATAATTCGGGATGCGGTGGAAGATTTTATAAATTAAAAACATATGGAAAAAGATAAAATTGTTAGGAATTTGTTCGGCTTGTGGAAATCATGAATGGGATAAGGAAGTTTCTGGATGCGGATTGGACAGACTTCCCAACACTTACGGAAAAAGATTTTTCTCTGAAGTAAAGGTTCTGGCTCTTACTGCTGATCCGGAAGTTTTGAAAAAGCGAATGACAGAAGGCCGTTTCCCCTCTTGTATTTACTATCTATGCCGATTTATAATCACAAATAAGAGAGCCCTGTGGTTTTCAAATAAAATTAAAGGAGTTTGGATGTTAAATTCAAACAAACAGATTATTCTGTTTACGGGAATTGTGGCTTAGCCTTGAGGGTTAATCGCAATTTTCAGGCTCGGTAGGAGCAGCCCTCAAGGTTTTTTGTCAGAAAATTTTGAATTAAGGGTAAAAAAA
>JAKSTK010000127.1 GCA_024402615.1 Treponema sp. | reverse complement strand
CACCAGTTCTCTGGAATATCAAACGGTATTTCATCTTCCGTAATTTCTGGCAGAGGCTTTTCCTTTTTTATCTTTCCTTCTTTGATGAGTGCGGCTTTCTGGGCTTTTATTTGTTCCAGTAAATCTTTTGCGTTGCCTTCGGCTGGGATTTGTGGAACTAGTTTACCTTGCACGGCTTCCTGAAGAATAGCTTTTTTTGTGAGTGTGCCTATCTGGGCGTTAAGTTCGTTTAAGACTGTTTCTTTTTTGCCGTATTCTTCTATAAGTGGCATGAACTTTTCGATTGCGGCTACAATGCGTTTTTGTTCTGCTAGTGGTGGAAGAGGAATAAGTAAATTTCGCATAGCTCCTAAAGAAACATTTCTGATTGTTGTCTTTGTTGCTTCTGAATCCGCATAATCAAAAAAGTATTTTGTTTGTAATAAATGAAATATAAAATATTTCATTTCTCTATAAACTAAGTTAAAATAACATGCACTTTTACCAAGTATAATTTTTTCATTATTATAAAATGCTAAATTTCCCAATGTACCATTTATAGAAACAAAAACAGTATTTTCATTTAATTCTTTTCTATACTTTTCATATTCAGTTTTATTTACTTTTTTTGTATCAGATTTTATTATAATTTTTCCATTGGAAAGGTTATTTCCATTAACGAAATAGTAGTCTCCTGTAACATCATATTCAGGAGTTCCATGAATTCCATCACCAATTATTGTTGTAATCTCCCCCAATCTACACCAACACCAGCTTTCCGGAATATCAAACGGAATTTCATCTTCTGGAATGTCACACGGATTCGAGCCAGCTAACGCTGTCTCTTTCTTACTTTTTTTTCCAGATTTTGCGTTAGCAAAATCCAATCCGTGTGACAACCTTTCTTTCCGTATCTCTTCCAATAAATCTCTTGCATTTCCTTCGCTGGCAATTTGAGGAACTAATTTCCCCTGTACGGCTTCCTGTAATAAGGCGTTTTTTAAATCTTTTGCTGTCATTACAATTCCCCTTTCTGAGCTTTTTCGTGAAGGCTTGTAAGCTGGGCAAGAAGATTGTCTATTTCGGCATTCAAGGTTGAACGCTTTTCTTCGTAGTTCTGGATTGTTTCTGCAACGCTTAAGATAACTTCTTCTTCGTGTGGATATCCGCAGAGGTCAAAATTATAATTGCTTTCTGAAAGTTCTTTGGCTGTATATTTCTTTGCTTTTGGATTTCCGTCTTCGTCATTGATTTCTGTACGGTTGTTCCACCAGGCAATACAGTCGTCAAAGTGCTTGAGTTCCATTGGCTTTGTTTTGCTGAAGTGCTTACGGTCAGATGGAATGTCTACGCGATAGAACCAGGTTTCTTCTGTTGGTTTTGTATTATCAAAGAAGAGAATGTTTGTTGTAATACTTGTATATGGAGAGAAAACACTTCCAGGCAATCTTACTACTGTATGAAGATTGAACTCTGAAAGAAGTTTTGTCTTGATTGCGACTTTTGCATTATCTGAACCAAAAAGGAATCCGTCTGGAATGATTACTGCTGCACGGCCATTCTTCTTTAAGCGGTACATGATTACGCTCATAAAAAGATCTGCCGTTTCGCTGGAAGCAAGGTCTGCAGGAAAGTGATTTTTTACATCCTGTTTTTCGCTTCCGCCATAAGGTGGGTTCATAAGAATTACATCAAAGCGGTCATCATCGGAATAGTTCAATACATCGTAAATCAAAGAGTTATCGTGATAGATTTTTGGTGCATCAACATCGTGCAAAAGAAGATTTGTTACACAAAGCATGTATGGGAATTGTTTCTTTTCAATTCCGTAAACTGATGAAGCATACTGTTTCTGATCTTCTGCAGTCTGAACTTTATCTTCCAGAGCCTTAAGCCAGCTGGTAATAAATCCACCGGTACCACAGGCAAAGTCTGCCATTTTTTCACCGATTTTTGGATCAATAATTTTTGCCATGAATTCTGTAACGGCACGAGGTGTATAGAATTCACCGGCACTACCTGCAGACTGAAGTTCTTTTAAGATTGATTCGTAAATATCTCCAAAGGCATGACTTTCTTCGTAATCTGAAAAATCAATTTCATCAATTACATTCAAAACCTGACGGAGTGAAACGCCGTCTTTCATATAGTTGTTGGCATCTTCAAAAGTTGTCTTTACGATTGCCTTACGGATTTCTGTTTCTTTGCTTACTGTAAGTGCCTTAAGTTTTGGGAAAACTGTATTGTTTACAAAGTTCAAAAGGTCATCACCAGAAAGTCCTGAACCAGCTTTTTCTTCGTGAGCCCAGTTTTTCCACTGAATATCTTCTGGAATAATGGAAACATAGTTTTTATCCATGGCTTTCCATTCGTCTTCTTTTGAGTCATAAACTTTCAAGAAGAGCATCCAGGCAATCTGTTCTATTCTCTGTGCATCACCATTGATACCAGGATCAGCACGCATAATGTCGCGAAAGCGTTTTACGAATGATGTGATGTTTGACATTTATATTCCTTTTATTGTATTTTCCATTTATTTTTTTCTGTTTCTATTACTACGCCATCATGTTCAAGCTTTTTCAATATTGCTATAGTTGTAGATAAAACTAACCCTAATTGTTCTGAAATTTCTTTCATAGAACAATTAGGATTTACTTTAATATAATTATACACTTTGCTTCTCAGAATTGCGCTTTTTGGAACAGAATCGGGAATATGGATCTCAATACTATCATTGATTTCTTTAGTTTGAAGTAATTTCTTGTTTATTGCATCTAGTCTATCATTTAAATTTTTGTAAAACTCTTCAGTTGATGTATTTACTTCGGATTTAGTATCAGAAGAATTTTTTATTACATTCATCATTTCAGATACTTCTTTATTAATTTTTTCTAAAGAATCATCAATAGAATCCTTCTTTGTCATAATTCTCATAAAGTTCTCTTCATCTGAATAATCAGTAGGACTATATAAATTTTTAGGAACTATCCATAAAGTAAGAAAAAACAATATAACCAATAAAATAGGAAACAACATTACATACCAGATGAATATTTTCTGAATATTAATATTATTTAGTATTGGTAATACTACTGTTCCCGCTATTTCTGCTAAAACAGCAAACATACCAATAATTGTAAGTGGATTTGAAATTTTTTTTAAGTCTGTTGTTGATGCCATAATAATAATCCTTTTTTATTATACTTTTTACGCAGCATATAACTCTGCTTCTAATTCCTTAATAGCAGAATGGAATCCATCTGCCCCATCAAAATAACCCATTACTTTAGTAATATTACCACCAAGTAATTTCTTCATGAATGGTGTATTAAATATAGCTTCATCTTCCATTTCGTAAATACCTTCATTCATATATTTATCAAGAAGTATATTTAATACTTTCTGTGCCTGTTCATTATACTTACTAATAAAGTCACGCTTCTTTACGTTATTTGCCCGTTCAGTTCTGGTTAAAGGTTTCTTATCAAAAGCTATATGGCAGATAAAATCAAAGTCATCAACATCTGTCATATTTTGATCTTTTTTAAGTTCTTCAAAATCAATTCCTAAAGCAGAGAACTGTTCTTTGATTACAGCTTTTTTGTCAGCTGCATTCCAATCCTGAATAAATGTATCAAGAGATGCATATTCACCAATTACATTTGATTTTGTGTAATCAACAATGCTTTCTTGTTTTAATAACTTTCCATTTATATCATAAACTGAAACAATTTTATTAATTATTTCTACACGACAACCTTTAGCATCAACAATTGGTTTCGGCTTCTTTGGTTCAGGTGGCTCTACTGGAGGATTAGGTCCAGGACCCGGACCAGGACCTGGTACAGGTGGATAATTTGGATCAATTTCAAGTGGACCATCCCAATCTGGATCAGCAAATAATCTAGTTACATTTCGGAAATCCATAACTGCAAAACTCATCTTACCTTCTTTTTCACGAATACGAGTTCCGCGACCAATTATCTGTTTGAACTGAGTCATTGAACCAATCATCTTGTCTAAAACAATCAGTTTAGTCATTTTACAATCCGCACCAGTTGAAAGAAGTTCAGAAGTTGTGGCTATAACTGGATATTCAGCATTTACAGAAATAAAGTAATCTAGTTTTCCTTTTCCGTAATCATCACTTGCAGTAATTCGTACAACATAATCAGGATGATCTTTTGTAATATCTGAATTCAAATTATTTAATGCTTTTCGCATCATATCAGCATGTTCTTCATTTGCACAAAAAACAATTGTTTTAGCCATTCGATCTGTTGCTTTTAGATAATTTGTAATTTCTTCAGCAACCTGATTAATCCTGTCTTGAAGAATAATTTTATAATCAAAATCGCTGTTAGT
>JAKSTK010000126.1 GCA_024402615.1 Treponema sp. | reverse complement strand
GACCAGAAGGATGGATTATCAGATTTTCCATCAAGACTAATGCAAGGTTCAACTTTATCAATTCCAATTTTTTTAAGACCTTTGAACATTTCAACAAGGTCCATCTGACCACAGGTAATAGGACCATATAACTGAAGCCCAATATACATATAAAACTCCGTAAATACAGTTTTCTCTCTGCATAAATTATTGCACGGTTCTTATTTGCTTTCAAGAAATAAGGCGAACTTTTTACAAAGGGCTTATAGTGTTGTTATTTCCCAAAACCCGTACTATAATCAAATTCTAGGAGAAAAAACCAATGAAAAAAATTATTTCGATTTTACTGACAGCAATTTTACTTACAGGCGCTGTGTTTGCAAAAGATGAAGTTGCTTTTTCTGATACAGAATTAGGAATCACAGATTCAGACTGCAAAAACTATGCAAAAAATTATGAAAAAATCAGCAAGGATCTTGATAAACTTGATGCTTCATTAGAAAACGAAATTTACATTGCTACAGATGGTCTGGAACCACTCAACAATGTAATGGAAAAAAATGGTATTTCTGGACCAAATGCTTATTACAAGGTTTTAGGAATTTACCATGCTTATGCCATCATTACTTATGAAAATGAATTGAAGGCAAATCCTTTGGCTGCGGCTATCCTTAAAAAAGCTGGAACAGATCCTGTTTCTTCATACAAAGGCTCAATCGGAAAGAAGGATTATGAAACTGTAAAAAAGAATTTCAAGACTCTGGCAGTTGCATTCGGAGATGATGTTTCAGAAAAAGAAGTTAATGATCCCACAATTGGTGGCGTAATCGGAAATGCTATTGGCGGAAAAAAAGGTAGCGTTCTTGGAAAAGGCGTAGACTCTCTTATTAAAAAGAAGGGTCAGTCTGAAAAGATTTCGGATCATATTAATAGCGACGACGAATAATCTATTATAAAAATCAATTTTGTATCTTTTACAAAAGGGGCTGTCCAAAAGTACCTGGCAATCTGAACTTGTTTCAGCATCTCACCAGGGTACAAACTTCTTGGACAGTCTTTTTTTTTAACCGCTTTGCAACTACTACAATTTATATATATTTTTGTTCAATTATTTTGGAAATACCATAATACAATATAGAAAGCAAGTAAAAAGAGGTATTTCCATGTCTTTATTTAAGAATTTTAAAACTGTTGTTTATTGTGTTGCTCACTGGACTGATAATGTAAACGAAGAAGAACTTAGAAAACAAACTGAATGGTTCCAGAAATATATTGGTATCGACAAAGTTTATCTTGAAACTTACAGAAGCGAATTTGCAAAAAAAGAGCAGATTCTTATGGTTAAAAAAATCCTTGAAGAATATGGAATTGAAGTAAGCGGCGGAATAACTACAGTCTGCCCTGATTTATCGGAAGAAGATAAAAAACGCCAGCGATTATTCGGAACTTTCTGCTATTCAAATAAAGCCATGAGAGACAGGGTTCGAGAAGTCAGCGAATACACAGCGGCAATTTTTGATGAATTTATTATTGATGATTTCTTCTTTACTCAATGTACCTGCGAAGATTGTATAAAAGAAAAAGGAAACAAAAGCTGGCAGGAATTCCGTCTTGAAAAAATGATGGAAGTTTCTAAAAATCTTATTCTTGAGCCTGCCAAGAAAGTTAATCCAAACTGCAAAGTAATTATTAAATATCCAAACTGGCGCGAAAGCTACCACGAAACAGGTTACAATCCTCAACAGCAGCGGGAAATTTTTGATGCAATTTACACAGGAACAGAAGCTCGCCACAGCGCACAGCATGACCAGCATCTTCCTAGATATTTAAGCTATTCTCTTCCTAGATATATGGAAAATGTTGCTCCAAACAGAAATGGTGGGGGCTGGTTTGATCCATACGACTGCGACAGAATCGACAATTATCTTGAACAGGCATATCTTACAGCCTTCTCTAAATCAAAAGAAATTATGATGTTCTGCTGGCCTTCACTTTATAATAATGTTCGTGCCACACCTCTTGGATTCCAGTACAAAAAAATTGATACAATCCTTTCAAGTTGCGGTGAGCCTCAGGGCCTTAAAGTTTACATTCCTTTTAATTCCTGTGGCGATGATCATATTGAAGATTTCCTCGGTATGGTTGGAGTTCCATTTGATCCTACTCCAGATTTCCCAGCTTTTGATAAAGACAAGTGCAATTCAGTTTTAGTCACAGCATCAAGTGTAAAAGATGATAAAATCGTTGATAAAATCCGTGAGTTTGCAGAAAAAGGCGGAAAAGTTCTTGCTACAGGTGCTTTTATAGTTAAGCAGAAGAAAAAAGAAGAATGCTGTGGTTCTAATTCAGGAACAAAGCTTTCAGAACTTACTGCAATAAAATACACAGAACGAAAACTGGAAGCCGATGAATTCCAGGTTGATATAGCAGGTTTAAATGGCCGCAATTATGTTAAGTCGGCTGCTCCTATAACCTTCCCTCTCCTTGAACATAGAAACAATGCAAGCTGGACTCTTGTAAATGCTGGTCACGGAGAATATCACGAAGGTCTTGTAATCTATGATACTTATGGAAAAGGCCGTCTGGAAGTTATTAACCTGCCTGAAATGCCTTCAAAAATCAAGGATTTGCCAGCAGAAGTTCTTACAACAATCCGCTATGAACTTTTAGGAAATGGAAAAATCTGGCTTGATGCAGAAGCTGGAGTTTCATTGTTTACTTACGATAATGATACCTTTGGACTTTACTGTTATACCAACGACAACTGCAAGCCTCTTGAATTCAACGTTCATATTAAGTGTAAGGATGAAAATGAAAAGGTAAAATTGCAGATTATTAAGGATTCTGAATCTTCTTGGACTCCAAATGATATTGAACCTTTATTTACAAGACCGCTGGGATGGCGTTCAACAGAAAAGGACTGCGCTTTCCATGTACGAATCAATCCTGGCGAATTCAAGTTCTTTAAATTAGTGAAATAGTTTATATAAGCATTTTCTATTACATCTATTAGTTTAGATGGTCCTGCTAATCAGCCTCCACATCAGGTTAGCAGGATTTTTTTTATACCAGCGATTTACTCTGCCAGCGTTTACTTCTCCATCTAAAGAACATGACAATTCCTCTGGAGGTTTCATCAGATCCAATTCCAAGCCAGCAGCCTACAACTCCAAGTCCAAAATGAATTCCTAAAAGCCAGCTTAAGAACACCATGATTCCCCACATAGAAATAACACCATAACCAACCGGGAATTTTACATCACCAGCACCTTTCAACGCTCCTACAAGTACAAGATTCAAGGAACGGCCAAATTCAACAAGAATTGAATATACTAAAAGTCTGCTGGTAAGCACATAAACTTCGGGATCACTTGTAAAGAAGCCAATTATCGGAGCTTTTATAAGGTTTACAAGAAGAATCAAGAACATCGAGCAGGAAGTCGCAATAGCTGAATATTTGAATACATTTTTATAGGCAGTATTCTTTTCACCAGCGCCAACATAATAACCAACCTTAATCTGAACTGCAGCCCCTGTTGAAGAAGCAATTGCAAATACAAATCTGAGAATTGTCTGTGTATATACCTGAGACTGCATTGCACTTGTTCCCATAGAAGTAATCATTGCCATAATTACAATCTGTGCAATGTTATAAGCAAGATTTTCACCAGCAGTAGGAATACCAATTGAAAGAATCATCTTGTAAATATGAGGAGGGACTTTTGGCGAATTAAAAATCCTGAACTGTATATCCTTTCTGTTCCTGATCATAAAGAACATAACAATACAACCTACAAAAGTAGAGAAAACAGAAGCACCAGCAACACCCGCAGCACCAGAAGGAGCAATTCCAAGGAAAGGAACACCATAAATGGCGATAACATTTCCAATTACATTAAGAATATTTACAATAATAGTAATAATCAGAGTTTCTTTTGTATAACTATATGTCTGAAGAATTCTTGTCTGGAACATACTTATAGCAGTAATCGGAACTCCAATACCACCATAAATCATAAAGTAATCATACGCTGAATCACGGACAGCAGGTTCCAATGTATAAAGACTAAGTAAAGGTCCAGTTATTAAAAGGATTATAATCATAAAAAGGAAGCCGCTTATGATTGCTACATGATTCAATTCATCATTACTTTTCTTAGCCCCAATAAACTGTGCAAGAACAATTCCAGACCCAATGCAAATTACATTGAATAAAACCTGTATAAAAAATACCCATTGAGATACAAGTCCAACTCCGGCAACTGCATCACCAGAATAGGAACTGAGCATAAAAGTATCAACTGACGAAACTAAAGTTCTGAAAAAGTTTTCTGCAATAAGCGGCAAGGCCAACTGCATCATAGTTAATTAACCACGGCTGATCTTCTTTTCCATTTTTAATCCTCTACTGATTATATTAGTGAATATAAAAAATAAAAAATTGAACAAAAAATTATATATTTATTACATTTATAGTAGTTAAAC
>JAKSTK010000125.1 GCA_024402615.1 Treponema sp. | reverse complement strand
ATGGTGGTGGGAAATGGACTATTTCTTAAGTCCCTCATAACCTGGAGGCCGTAGGGTCAAGTCCTACCCCCGCTATAACAGACCACTCAGAAATGAGTGGTTTTTTGTTTTTAACTGAACTTAGATAGACAAATACGTCGCATCAAGGCACGCATCGCTCTTCGGCCTTGACATCGCCGTTTTCAGGGGTTGATATAACCCCTGAATAAGGTCAAAAATAGTGTTTTTCTGCCTCGGATATCTACAATATACCACGATTTTTTTTAAAGACAAATTAAATGAATTCACTTGAATTTAGTGAAATTCAAATTTTACTTAAACTATTTACTTTAAGTTCGTAGACCGTAGTTTTTTAGCCTATGGTCTAAAAGTGTTGTACGAAAATATAAAACTGAAATGGGATTTTTGTATAGGCTGGTTTATGATAAAATATAGGATTAGTGAAAGGTTTTTACTGAGATAAACAGAAATTATTCAGAATAAGAATCTTAAACAAATACGTATAAGATATGCATATGGTCATATGCCACTGATATGGGTAAGAAAATATTGGAAGAATTAAAGAAATATGTCTGATAAAATATATTGCATTAAAAAACTCACACTCTTACTCATTGCCGGAATCATCTGGCTTATAGCAGGTTTCAATGTAGCCAGACTTGGAATCCTTTCGTATCAGCTCATTGAAAGGTCTTGGTATTTATATCTTCTTTCAGTAATCATCTTCCTGCTCTTTGGAACTATGTTTTACAAAATGAGCGTAAAGCATACAAAAAGAATCATGGGATACGAAGAAGAATACCGTCCTTTCTGGAACTTCTTTGATCTTAAGGCTTACATAATTATGGCCGTAATGATGGGCGGTGGAATCGGGCTGAGAGCAGCAGGCATCTTCCCGGATGTTTTTGTTGCTTTCTTTTATACAGGACTTGGATGTGCACTTGCTCTGGCCGGCGTCTTATTCTGTATTAATTTTTTTCGTTTTCATTCGATATGCAAATAGATTACATAATCCAGAAATCCCGAAGGCGGTCCATAAGCCTGCAGATTACCGATGACAAGAAAGTAATTATTAAAGCTCCTGTTGGAACTCCTGATTCTATGGCTATTGCTTTCATTAAAGAAAAGAAAGACTGGATTATAAAACAGATTTCAAAAGTTGAAGATCAGACCAACCTTGCAAAAGAGATGGGGCTTCTTTCCACTGATGATATAAAAGCACTGAAGAAGAAAGCTAAAGTTCTTATTCCACAAAGGGTACAGTATTATGCATCTTTAAGTGGAATAACTTATAATAAGATTGCTATTCGGCTACAGAAGTCACGATGGGGTAGTTGTTCCAGGGAAGGGAACCTGAACTTCAATTGTCTCTTAGTCCTTATGCCATTAGAAATTCTGGACAGTGTTGTAGTTCATGAATTGTGTCATCGTAAATACATGAATCATTCCAAAGCGTTTTATGATGAGGTGCTTAAAATTTTTCCTGATTATAAGCGCTGTGACAAATGGCTTAAGCAGAATGGCGGCATTTATTTTAAGAGAATTGAGGAAGAGGAATGAATCTGATTATAGATGACTTACACCAGGGCGACCTCTTATTCATGATAGACTCTTCTGATATTTCTAAGGCCATTACTGGAATTGATCAGGCCAGCATTTACAGTCATGTGGGCATTTTTTTTGATAACATGGTTTATCATGCAACTCAGAAAAAAGGCGTAAACAAACAGCTTTTAAAAGAGTATCTGACAGAAGAAAAGAAAGAAGTTTCGGTTTACCGATATCTAAATCTGGATGCAGAACAGGTAAGAGAAGAAGCAGAAAAAAATCTTGGACTGCCATATAACCATGGGTTTTATCCTGAAGACAAAGGACTTTACTGCTCCCAGTACATTGCCAAAATCCTGCCGATTTTTGAAACCGTTCCAATGAAGTTTGGAGATGGAGTTAATGAAATCTCGGATTACTGGAAAGAGTATTATGAAAAACTTGGATCAGAAGTTCCGTTGAATCAACCGGGGACAAATCCATATCAGTTGTCGCAGTCTGAAAAGTTGGAGTTCATAGGAAAGCTGGAACAGTAAAATGGAGGAACACTATGTTTAATTATGTTTTTTGTCACAACAAAAGGGGACAATATTTTACAGCAGTTTAAACTTACTAAACTGGCAATCCAAACACCAGAAAGCGAATTAGATCTACTAAGGTGTGAGCAACAATTGCCGAAACTAAATCCCGCTTCTTCTGCAGAACGGCAAAAGGAATGCCGAATAGAATCAGCAGTATAACACTTTCCACAAGACCATAACCGTGGGCTAAACAATGTGGAACTGTTATCATAAACATAATTGTAAAATTCTGAAATTTTGATGGCGCCTTATTTTTCACAGTGCACCAATAAGTGAAAAAGGCCATAAAAATAGCACGATGGGCAATTTCTTCACTTATGCCAGGAATGAAGCTGACTACAATTCTTGGAACAGTAATTGCAAAATCAGCCTGCATGGAATTCTTTCCAAGAAGCACATTGATAAGACCAAGCACAATGCCAACGGCAAGGGGAATCAGTACAGAAATTAAAGGTGAAGATTTTCTATCAGCTTTTATGAAATCATAATTTCCGTATTTTTCCATTACAGAGAACACTGCAAGGCTGGCCAGTAGAGTTGCAATTCCATTAAGTGGCATCATTAAATAAAATTTAAAGGAATAGCCAAGGTAACACATGGTAACAACTATGGCTAACAAAATAGAAAGAATTACATATTTTTTTGAAGGCAGATTGTTTTTAATCAGAAGATAAATTGAAACTCCAGCTGACCAGGCAGTAAGTACTACCCACAAAGTACACATTTTTGTAGCGTAAATAAAAAAGAATAAAACAAAAATAATCCACATTAAAAGCATTTTTAATCCTCGTAATGACCCACGCCGCAGGCGGTCACTGGACTGAGGGAACTTTGTGACCGAAGGAAGCGGCTGGAGCGACAGCGGAATGGCGGATAGCCCGACCCGAGCGCAGCGAGGGGAACTCCCATAATTTAATTTGAATCATCCAGAAGCATTTTGTAGGTAACACCGTATTTTTCTGCAATATCGGAAGCAAAGGATTGTCCTTCTGGTGGAGCAACTTCCACTTTGAAAGAACGATGTCCGTCGCTGGATTTTACAACTAATGATGCAGCTTTGTTTGTGTTACTGATTTCGTTTATTTCATTAATATCAAATGCCAGCTTGTGCATATGGGTGTTGTAAATTGTGCGGACACCTTTTGTTAAAAGTGCTTTTACTGAATCCTTTGCAATGTAAAAACCTTCTTCAAAGGATGTTGTTGAATAGGTTTCGTTCATTAAAAGAAGACTGGTTTGGGTACAGTTGTTGAATAAATCCTTAAAGCGTTTACATTCTTCACCCAGACGGCCCAGGTCCATAGTTTTATCTTCATCTGCAGGATAGTGAGTGAAAATTGAATCTACCGGATTAAATTCAAAAGAATCCCCTGGAACGTAAAGTCCAGCCTGTGCTAAAACAAAAAGCAAACCTATTGCCTGAGTAATTGTTGTTTTTCCGCCACGGTTTGCACCTGTTAAAATGTAAACTGTGTGTTCAGGATTAAAATCTAAATCGTTTTGAACAATTCCAGCTGGTCCTAAATCTTCTGCAAAATTTGAAAGCAGTTTAAAATTGTAAATTCCTTTTGCCTGCATGTAAGATTTTGGCTTATCTGCAGCAGCAATTTTTGCCATGCAGAATTTAAATCCTTTATCTTCCATACTTTTGATATATTCTGCAAAACGAATATAAAAAATGAATTCCGGAATAAGATTTGTTATATCTGTTACTGGAACATAAACATATTTTTTAAGCAGAGCCTTAAGTTTATGAACAATACCGCCTATCATCTGGTTGGCAATTTTGTCCATGTAGTAGGTTGAGTTTGCAACCTGTGTGTCGTTGATTGTGGCAAGGGAAATAATTCTTTCTATTTCCTGTTTGGAAGAACTTATTTCATGATATTTAAAATCGTTTTTCCAAGTAGCTTCCTCTTTGATGGAATCTTTTTCTGCCAGCTTGGAATAAAAACCGCTGAGCACGCTGGATTTTGTAAATTCTTTTTTATTCAGGGAAATAAGGCCTATGCCGTGGGCCTCGTATTTTTCGTTCAGGTTGATTCCTAAAGTGACGCTTTTTAGATTTGATGTGGAAAGTTTAACTTCTTTAATATCCTTTTTTAATTCTACAAAACCATTTTCGTTGTAAATGTTGTTGATATAATTTTTAAGGTGATTCATTCCTGCTGATTTTAATTCAACATCGGAAAGACATTCGTACATTGCTTCTACAGTTTTTATGTAGTCATTGATTTCTTCAAGACGATGAAGTAATTCCCAAGCGGAGTTTGTTTCTTCATAGTGACCAAAAAATCCGCTGAACTGTTTTTCGTAATCGATGTGCTGGAGCAGTTCATAAAGTTTCTGGCTCATTTCAGGATGATTGTAAATATCATCAAAAATCTGGCAGCGGTAATCTGTGATTTCTGGATCATCACTCATTTTGGTAAAGAACTGTGCAAAAATCTGCTGTTCTTCGTATTTGTCTGAAACTTTTTCACATATAAAATCGATTCCTAAATCGTGAAAAGAAACATCAGAAAGGTTTTTAAATTTTTCCTGGCCAGTAGGATAGAGGAGACTTAAAGTTGTGTTTTCCATAAAGATATATTAACACGGAAGGCTTAGATTGTGTATTATTGGGATACTGAAA
>JAKSTK010000124.1 GCA_024402615.1 Treponema sp. | reverse complement strand
GTAATTTCTTTCATAGTTTAAATCTATGACAAACTACCAAAAACTTATATTTTTCAATTTTTCTGATAATCGCTATATTACCTATAAAACCAATAGGAAAAGGAGATTTGATTTTTATGAGTAAAAAGTTTGATGTTGTTGGAAGTTTTCTTCGTCCAGAAAGTCTGAAAAAGGCTCGTGCAGATTTGGATGCAGGAAATATTTCTAAAGAAGAATTCACAAAAATAAAGAACGAAGCAGTAAAAGTCCTTGTTGAAAAACAAAAGGCTGCAGGACTTCCATATATTACAGACGGCGAATATAACCGCAAGTTCTGGCATTTGGATTTTTTCTGGGGTTTTGAGGGAATTGACCACAAAAAAGATGGCGGTGGTGTTCAGTTTAACGGCGAAGTTGCAGACCTGGAAGATACTTTCCTTGTTGGAAAAATCAAGGCAAAGGCTCACCCATTTGTTGAAGATTTTAAGTTTGTAAAAAGTCTTGAAAGCGAAGGTTTTGAAGCAAAGCAGACTATCCCTGCCCCAGCCCAGTTGTTCCAGCAGCTGAATATTCCAAAGAACTACGAAGCTACAAGAAAAATTTACCCTACAAACGATGAATTAATAGAAGATATTGGCAAGGCTTACCGCGAAGTTATCAAACAACTTTACGATGCAGGCTGCCGTACAATTCAGTTCGATGACTGTACATGGGGCGCCATTGTTGGCGATGCAGCAGCCCAGCGTTACAAACTTTTGGGAAATCTTAAAGAAGTAAAGGAACAGCTTTTGAAAGTGAATAACCTGGCAATTCAAGGAAAACCTGCCGACCTGAAAATCAACACTCATATCTGCCGCGGAAATTATCATTCTACATATTTTACAAGCGGCCCTTACGACGGAGTAGCAGGTTTTGTTTTCGAAAAAGAAAATGTAAACACACTGTATCTTGAATACGATGATGAACGTTCCGGTGGTTTCCAGCCTTTGGCTCACGTAAGTTCAGATAAAAATGTTGTACTTGGTCTTATTACATCTAAACGTCCTGAACTCGAAGATAAGACGACCGTAATTGCCCGCATTAAAGAAGCTGCAAAATACATTCCATTGGAGCGCCTTTCTATAAGTCCTCAGTGTGGATTTGCTTCCTGCGAAATTGGTAACAAACTTACCGAAGAACAGCAGTGGGCCAAAATCAGATTAGTTCGGGAAATTGCAGAAGAAGTCTGGGGAAAATAAGAGAAAGTTGCAAAAAGTTTTGCCTTTTCTTGCAGCAAAAAAGGCAAAACTGGTACTGTTCTGACTTATTTAGCAGTTTTCAAAGCTTTCGTTATATCACCTTCCGTAGTATCCATAATAATCCCCGCTAAGTTTATGAATTCCATTATAAAACACAACCATGCCAAAAAATGGCACTTTATTTTCTTCTGTGATATAATTTCTATATGGCTAAGAAAAAAGAAAATCATACTAAACCACTTCGTTTATTCAAAATTGAACAGGCGATTCAGAACATGAACTATCCAAATGTTGAAAAACTTATGGATGAACTGGAAGTTTCAAGAAGAACAATTCTTAGAGATATTGAGGAACTTAAAGATTATTACTTCGCACCTATTGAATATGACAAAATACGAAAAGGTTATTACTACACCGACAACACTTACTTTGTAAAAAACATGATGCTTACTGAAAGTGAGATTTTTGCTGTTACGGGAATTCTTCCTCTCATGGAACGTTATAATAATACTCCTCTTAAGAAGACTATCAGCAAAGTTTACGATACTCTTTCCCAGATGCTTCCAAATCAGGTTGAAGTCCAGACAAGTTTTATGAATGATGTTGAATTCATTGCCGATCCGATTCCTGCCATTGAAGAAGAGGTTTTCAATGCTGTTTTTAAGGCGACTAAACTTCATCAGATTATGAAATTCGATTACCGTTCAATCAGTGCCACTGAACACAAGCCTCACGAACTTCATCCCTACAAGATTTACAGTCAGAAAGGCGACTGGTACGTTCTGGGATTTTCCCCAAAACACAATAATTATTCCACATATACCTTAGCCAGAATGAAGAATATAACTCTTGGTGACACCTTTGAACTTGATCCTGAATATAAAAACAAAGTTCACATTGACCCTAATTTTGGAATCTGGAACAACTCTACCCCACCAGAGAAAGTAGAACTGCTTTTTGACAAATCCGTTAATACATACATTCTGGAAAGAACCTGGCATAAAAACCAGGAATGTCATCAGAATGCAGACGGCTCCGTTTATCTGAGCTTCACTTCAAACCAGGATCAGGAAACTCTGTTCTGGGTAATGAAGTTCGGCTCAAAGGTAAAGGTTCTTAATCCGCCAAGTCTGCGTGATAAAGTTGTAGAAGAACTGAAGAAGTCGCTGGAAAATTATTAGCGGCTTACTTCCAGTCCCATATACATTTTCCGTTTTACATCCTGGTCTACTGTTCCGAATATCTTTTCGAAATAGTCGGTCCAGGTGTAGTTTTTCCATTTTCCCCAGGCATCGATATATCCGTCATCAGATTTTATACCTGCAAAATAAACTCCATTAATTTGTGAAGCTTCGTACTGGGAGTTATAGTGTTTTTTTGCAAACAATTCCTGTGCGAAGATAATATGGACTGTCAATTCCGGATTTGAAATCGATGTTGCCCAGCAGGTAAAACCTATAACTTTTTCGCTTCCATCGATATTTGCCTGATTCCCAAATATATTTAATGACAACTGATAGCACATAAGTTTGTCATATTTGAATGCATAAATCTGATTGTCAATTTTCAGATAATAATCATCATAAATAATTACTTCATGTAATTTTCCCATGCTATCTTTTACATCAAATTTTTTGAGATAGTTCTTCTCTGCTTCAACCTTTGCCGCTGCCGCAATAACCTGTGATTCTGAAAGATCATAGTGAACAGAATAATCTGGATTCACCATATTCTTAATGGATGAACAGGATACCAGAGTAAACATTGCAAAAATCAAAACTAATAGTGCTTTTTTCATAAGAAATTCCTTACTGTAAATTTTCTTCAAGTTTATTGAGGACTTCATAAAGCATTGCTCTGGTAATTTCCCAGCCCTGCTTTTCGGAAATATCAATTGCATACATCCCCGCTTCCATTGCCGTAGCCATCTTAAAAATCTTTGGATAGTCATTCACACACATTGGCATGATGATTGAAAATCCTTTCTCCAAAGGAGGCGTATCTTCTTCCAGAATGAAATTTTCGTCCACAAGCTGTGATGGATCTGTTAATGTAAACTTTGTTTTTACAAACGCCAAATTTGGATACTTAGAATAAAATTCATTAAATGATGTCATTCGCACCTCCCTTCAATGATCATAAAAAATTGTATCTGGCTAATTATATCCATTGTATATTTCTGGACCTGTAAATCCTTATTCATTACCAGATGCAATCCATGTATCATCTTCACCATGATAGTAAATAACCTGTGGAATGTTTTTACCGCAAGCCCCACATTTATCATCAGAAAGATTTGCCTGACTATAGCAGAATGGACAGTATACAACTTCGTCATTGCCACCTTGAACTGCAAAAGTTTTACTTCCTGTAAGTTTGAAAAAATATCCTTCTCTTGTATCGACAATTTCCATCCATTTTCTCCTTGTGAAAAGCATATTCAGAGTTTATATTACACCCTGATTTATCAATTCATCCAGTCTAGATTTCAAATATTCGTAGCGCAGCCTTTTTTCTTCTTTTGAAAAATGCACTTCCCGACTCTGCACCGGATTATTTTCGTAGTTCAATTTTTCATTTCCAAACTGCTCGCTGGTAAGATCAAAAACACAATTGCCGATTACATTGTAGCAGTGGTAATTTCCACCTTCCCGAAGGATTCCATATACTTCACCACCAAAAATATCCTGGGCAAGAAAAGCTGTAATTGAACACTGACCATAAGTTGGATGGGAATGTTTCCAGTTGTCCCGCATTCGTGGAGCACAAGTTTCCGCACACCAGAGCTTCATAAGCAGATCGTATAATTCTCTAGGATTCTTGATAGAGGCGTATTTTTTGTTTGCAGGTTTAACATCCGCAGTCTGCCAGCCATAGAAATTGTATGCATTTTTATTTTTTTTATATACAACCGCAAAACTTTTTCCCTTCACAATTTCATTGATTTCAATTTCTTCAAAACCAGCCTGTTTACCAAGCTCTACCAGTTCTTCAGGTTCAAATTTCTTAAAACCTTTTTCCGCCATTTTTGTTCTGGAAAGCCATTCTTTTGTATAAACTGCATTGATGAAACAACCACCTGGTACAAGGCATCGTCGAATTTCTGAAAGCCCTTTTACTGTATCCGACCAGAAATAGATTGTATTAATAGAAGAAACTACATCAAAACTATTATCCGCAAACTGAAGATTACAGCAGTCTCCAACTTCAAGTTTCAATCTGTTGTCTTTTAAGGCCTTTTTATTCCGCTTTTCTGCAAGATTTTTCATATCTTCAGAAATGTCGATTCCGTATAGATTACACCCAGAAGATTTATCAGCCAGTTTGAGCAGATACCCGTTCCCGTAACCAATATCCAAAAGCTTTAGGTTTTTATTTAAAGAAATCAATCCCACTGCTTTTTTATACATTTTCTTGTTAATAATATTCATGCATTTGCAGCAAATAAAACCAAAAATTCCGCGTGGATTTCCAAACTGACTTCCTATATATTCTGTAAGTCTACTCATCCTTCATTCCTCAGAGCAATTTCTATATCATTATAATTTTAAACTGCATAGAGTTTCAACTTACAGAAGGTTTATATGGAAATTTATTCATAAATTATTTTTTCCCAAAATTCATGATAGAACTTTGTAAGTTTATCCAAAAGAGTCTTCTGTGTAAAATTTCTGGAACCCATACGG